>NZ_WIPE01000071.1:463-36517 GCF_009760835.1 Bacillus sp. EE-W1
GCCGCTAGACTATCGTCTTTCACACGCCTGAGGAAGGAGACTTCTTTCGGATAATATGTTAAAAAAACATCTACCTAATACTGTTACTTGTATTCCATTTACATTTGATACAAGTTTCGATGGTGAGTTTATAATGAATAGATATAACTGGATGGAAAATGAAAAGAGTCGCTCTATGATTTTTGGAGAATACTTGAGAAATATTTGCTACGGTAGAAAAGGTGGCATTGAGCCACCTGAAAAAGAAGTTCAAGGTTTAGAAGAATATGTATCCTACTACTATAATCTAGCATAATAGAAAAAGGTATACCAAAACGTCGGTATACCTTTTATCCTATCTCACTTATTTTTCTTTTAGTACACTATGTAATCGATCAGGATAATTTGTAAACATTCCTGTAGCACCCCATTTAATTAACAATCTCATATCTGGTTTCTCATTTATTGTATAAGGGTGAATTAACAGTCCATTTTTCCTAGCCATTTTCATATATGACTCATCAATAATTAGTTCTCCGTCATCATTACGTAAGTTTGGACCAATACCAACTGCATACTTTTTGATTTCTTGAAAATCTTCATTTGTTACACTTTTCGGTTCATGTGTAATGCCAGACCATTCAACAATCTCATTGTTTTCATTTGGATAATACCAAAGCAGTTGAACTAACGGAATATTTTCATTCATACTATGAATCTTTTTTAAACTGTCTTTACTAAATGATTGAATCATAACACGGCTAGAAGACATGTTTTGACCTACTAAATTATATTTTTTTAATAAAGCTAATAACTTCTCTTCCATTCCTGGATACACATCTGGTGATTTTGTTTCAATGTAATACTTCATGCTTCTTCCATACTTTTGGAAGATTTCTTCAAGAGTCGGAACTTTTTGACCAACATACTCTTGCTTAGCCTTTTCTGGATAAGCTTTATTGAACCAAGATCCTGCATCTAAGCTCTTTATTTCACTTAATGTTTTATCTCGTACTTCACCTGTACCATTTGTAGTGCGGTCAACTGCTGTATCATGCATTGCAATCAACTGGCCGTCCTTAGTTAACTGAATATCTAATTCCAAATAATCCGCTTTCATTTTTTTCACAAGATCATAAGAAGCAAAAGTATGCTCAGGTGCATGTCCACTTGCTCCACGATGTGCAATGTTTAAAAATTTATTCGTATTCCATTCATACTTCCCTTCTGATTTCGCATGAACAGCTCCCCCAGCAAAGATACTTCCCGTCATAAAGAAAATAACGAACGCGCTAATAATTTTTCTCATCCTTCTAACCCTTCCTACGTTGCAAATTTCAACAAGTTAATGAGATTTACACGATATAGAAGATATACTTTCATTATTTTTATAAGCTTATATGAAAATTCCAATCTTACAAATACAATTCCCCTATGTTATTACTATACTATTTATTTTCTATATCCCTCCTATTCACATGGAACTTCCTATTGATTACAGTTCACCAATAAAAAAAAGCCATAAATTATTTAGAGGACACTATTGTATCCCTAAATAAATTTATGGCTTATCTCAAATATCTCCGGCCTCGATTAACTTGTCGAAATTAATCATACCAAACCTATTAAAATTTGTGAATATTATTTTTTCAGTAAAATGAAGCATATAAGACAATACTTCCGCAGTTACTTAAAAATCACATAATAATTTATTCATTACCTCCTCCAGCATTACAGCTGGATTTACCACCGCTTTTTCCGAACGCCATCCAATAAATCCATCTGGTCTAATTAGTACAACTCCTTCATTCTCTATCCCATATAATTCACGAAAAACATTTTCTTGAGCAATAAAGTCTCCGTTTACCCCTACTCGATACATTTTAATAATTATTCCTAATTTAGATGAAACATCAAATACAGCTTCAGCCCAAGAACTATTTTCTACTTCAGTAAGTAATACAAAATTGTTACCGAATAAGTCTAATATAGAAACCTTCTCCCCTTCATACATTCCAAAAAAATGTGGTGCTCGCGTTCCAGGTCTTCCGTTCAACTCTACGATATCCATTCTATGTGGAGTAGCTGAGTCATCTACTATCGCCTCTGAACAATAGTGATACCCAACAGTTACAGCTAATCCATCCATATTATTCAAACTGCCTTCTTCTCTACTTGCAGCACGGAACAATAAACTACTCGCATACTCTGTCGTTAATTTTGCAACAGGATATCTCTCTTTATGATATGTTTCTAACAATTTTGGATCTGCTTTCCCTTTTATAACAGCCGCTAATTTCCAAGCTAAGTTATGCGCATCTTGTATGCCTGTATTTGAACCAAATCCTCCAGTTGGTGGCATAATATGTGCAGAATCACCAACTAAAAAAATGCGATTATCTTGAAATTTTGTAGCAGTACTTTCAGTCGCTTCCCACGGTAAAACACTTACTATTTCTGGTTCAACATTTGTGCTTCCAATTGCAGTTTGCATAATTTGTTTACAACGTCCTATAGTGAAATCCTCTGGTCGCTCTCCTTTTAATGGATCGTAGGATACATGGTAAATCCATCTTCTTTCGTTATCAACTGGAATAAGCGCACCAAGAACTTCCGAATGAAGTACCATAGTAAAACCAAATGCATCTCCCTGTATAAACTCACTTAAATCCGCTTCAAAATAAATATTCATATAATAGCCACCGATTGTACCTCTTCCCTCGGTACGTATCCCTAGCTGCTCACGTATTTTACTTTTCGCTCCATCTGCTGCAATTACATAATCACAATGAATAATACTTTCTTCTTCCGTTTCACGATTCCGAATCGTTGCGATTACTCCATGCTCATTTTGTTCATAAGAAACTAATTCATGATAAAAAGATAATTCTCCGCCTAGTGTTCTCGCTTCTTGTAACATGATCTCTTCTAAAATAATTTGATAACAAGCCGTTTGTTTTGATGGACTAATCTCTTCTATTTTTTGAAGTAACTTTTCATCATTTCCATACTGAGTCGCCCGCATTTGTGCCAATTCTTCCTTATTCGCCTCAGCTATTGTATGAACTGCTATTCTTCCTCGGCAATTTTCTAATGCTTTACCCGCCGATCTAATTCTTTGTTCTAAACCCAATTCTCGAAATAACTCCATCGTACGAAAAGTGATTCCACCTGCTTTTGGATGAATTGCAGTAGACGGGTGCCTTTCAACCAGCGAATAATCAACGTTATGTTTTGCAAGGAATAGCGCAGATGCTAACCCTGATAATCCTCCTCCAATAATTAAAACTGGTACGTAATTCGATTTCATATATTTACCCTCCCATCATTGTTCTGAGCTCAGTGATATAAATATAATCAAAAAAACAACAAAGATATAGACTTATATTTCATTTTGAATTATCATATAGATAGATTACGCCCCAAATTACTTTTACTTTTTCATACATCTATAATCTGCTTGAATTATGCAGGTATGAAAGAGTACAACGAAACATTTCACTTTAGTAGACACTAACATAATAAAAACATGATAAGCGGTCGTAACCCTATAAGTTATTCAGGGTACGACCGCTTATTTTTTTTAAATCCTTATCCTTTCTCATCTGTAAACAACATATCATTAAAGCCTTTTCTATCCCCTACCATTTTCAACTCATAAAATTCCATTCATCTCGATTTTCTTTCCCAATATTGCAGCTCATTCAACAATGATGTAGCATTACCGTATTGATGTAATGGTTCATCATTTTAAACCTTTCGACTAATTACCAGGAGGTAAAGTGATTGAAATGAATAAACAAGAACAATTAAATGTTATAAAAAAAGATTTTATTGATTCCCAAAAAGTATTATTGGCAATTGGCGATGAAACACGTCAAGCTATTTTGTTAGTTCTCATGGAAACGGAATGTCAAACCGGATTACGTGTAGGAGAAATTACGAAACAAACACACCTTTCTCGTCCAGCGGTATCACATCACCTAAGGATTTTACGAGAAGCCGGTATTATTTTAATGCGAAAAGAAGGTACAAAAAACTTTTATTATATTGATATACGTACAAAATTAGGCTTATTAAAAAATCTTGTATTAGATATTGAAAAGCTATTGCACAACTTTTATTGAGATTTGGAGGTATAAGAAATGAAAGCAATGATAATTGATAAATACGGGAAAGTTCCAATGCGTATGGCAGAAGTACCTACTCCTGAAATAAATGAACATGAAGTGCTCGCAGAAATTCATGCAGCTAGTATTAACCCAATTGACTTTAAAATACGTGATGGAAAAGTAAAGATGTTACTTAAATATGAAATGCCCCTAATCCTTGGTAATGACTTTTCTGGTGTCATCGTAAAAGTTGGATCAAAAGTAACTCTTTTTAAAGTCGGCGATGAAATATATGCACGCCCAAGAAAAAATAAGATCGGTACTTTCGCGGAATATATAGCCGTTCATGAAGATGATATAGCTTTAAAACCAAAAAATTTAAGTTTCGAGGAAGCGGCGTCGATTCCACTCGTTGGCTTAACATCCTATCAAGCACTACATGACATTATGCATTTACAAAAAGGACAAAAAATATTAATTCACGCTGGGTCTGGTGGTGTTGGTACTTTCGCAATTCAGTTAGCAAAAATAATGGGCGCTACCGTTACAACAACTGCTAGTGAAGCTGGTTCCGATTTAGTAAAGTCTCTTGGCGCAGATGAGATTATTAATTACAAAACAGAAAAATTTGAAGAAATACTAAAAGATTATGATGCAGTATTTGATACAATCGGCGGTACAACACTTGAAAAATCATTTGATATTATAAAAAGCGGCGGCAACATTGTTTCCGTTTCAGGAATGCCAAATGCTCGTTTCGGTAAAGAATTTGGTTCCGGATTTTTTAAAACGCTCTTATTTTCATTAGCAAGTAGAAAACTTACTGCACTTGAAAAGAAGCATAATGCGCAATATTCATTTTTATTTATGAAGCCAAGCGGAGATCAATTACGTACTATCGCAAAATATATTGAAGCTGGTGAAATCAAACCGGTAATCGATCGAGTTTTCCCTTTTGAAGATGCTCAAAAAGCAATGGAATATTCAGAGGCTGGAAGAGCAAAAGGAAAAATAATTGTAAAAATTAAGTAATCATAAAAACTCCATTAAAAAAATGGAGTTTTTATATTTACTGTTAAATAGACATAGTGCAGTGAAGTCCTTACAATAGATTGCAAGGGGAAATATCATATTATACTTTCAGCTAATTTTACAAAGAATACATACGTACAAATACATTATAAAAAAATAAACAAGGAGGAGATAAAATGACTAAAAATAATGAAGCTGGTTGGAATTTAGATCATAGTTATACAACTTTACCACAATCATTTTATACAGAAATCCCCCCTACTCCCGTAAGTTCACCGGAGCTAGTTAAACTAAATCATTCACTCGCAATATCTCTTGGCTTTAATCCTGAAGAATTGAAAAAAGAAGTTGAAATTGCTGTTTTTGCTGGTAATGCACTCCCAGAAGGAGCTCACCCCTTAGCACAAGCGTATGCCGGTCATCAATTCGGACATTTTAATATGTTAGGCGACGGTCGTGCGCTTTTAATAGGTGAACAAATTACTCCTTCAGGTAAACGTTTTGACATTCAACTGAAAGGTTCTGGCCCTACTCCGTATTCACGCCGTGGTGATGGTCGCGCTGCACTCGGTCCGATGCTACGCGAGTATATTATTAGTGAAGCAATGTACGCTCTTGATATTCCAACTACTCGTAGTTTAGCAGTTGTTACAACTGGCGAACCAACATATCGTGAAACAAAGTTACCTGGAGCAATTTTAACTAGAGTCGCTAGCAGTCATATACGTGTCGGCACATTTCAATATGCTGCAGCTCGTGGTTCTATCGAGGATCTTCAATCACTAGCTGACTATACGATAAAAAGACATTATCCAGAAATTGAAGCTCATGAAAACCGATATACTGCATTACTACAAGAAGTCATAAAGAAACAAGCAAGTCTCATCGCTAAATGGCAACTTGTTGGATTTATACATGGTGTAATGAATACTGACAATATAACGATTAGTGGAGAAACGATTGATTACGGCCCTTGTGCATTTATGGACAATTACGATCAAGGAACCGTATTTAGCTCTATTGATACACAAGGTCGCTACTCATATGGAAATCAGCCATATATGGCCGCGTGGGACCTCGCGCGACTAGCAGAATCTTTAATACCCATCCTACATGAAGATGAAGAAGAAGCATTAAAGATTGCTCAAGACGAAATTTCAAAATTTAGCGTACAATATGAAAACAATTGGTTCCTTGGAATTAAAAAGAAATTAGGACTATTTAGCAACGAGGAACAAGATCAATCACTTATTGAGCAACTTTTAAAAATGATGGAGAAACATAAAGCCGATTATACAAATACATTCCGTTCATTAACTCTTAATACGCTCGAAAATACAGCTCTATTTGAAAGTCCTGAATTTAACGAATGGTACAAACTATGGCAATCTCGATTAGAAAAACAAGAAGAATCGAAAGAAAACGCCTACGAAATGATGAAAAATAATAACCCATCAATCATCCCTAGGAACCACCGTGTAGAAGAAGCACTAGAAGCAGCTGTTACAAATGACGACTATAGTGTAATGGAGAAACTTCTTGAAGCCTTATCAAACCCTTATGCGTATTCTACAGATCAAGAAGAATACTGCGTTCCGCCTGCACCGACGAATCGTCCTTATCGTACTTTTTGTGGGACTTGATTGCAATTTAAAGAATGTTTCTAGTTATATTAACTGTTAACAACAAACTTAAAAGGTGTTTTCAATATTGAAAACACCTTTTAAGTTAACTTATTTAATGTCCATTTTTAAAATCAACTAAAAATGCCGACTTCAAATCAAAAGTACTTCATTCTATATTTATCCACGTTCTACTACTAAAAAATCTGGTTTTGCAGGTGCAGGCGTATCTCCATGAGCAGCATATTGTTTAGTATCAAAATTTAATACCGAAAAATTTTCTTGTGTCGCTTGTTTTGGTTCAGCTAAAATGCCACCAATACTCAAAAATACAACACCAGCAGCCGTTAACCCCATAATAGTTAATCCAATTTTTCTCATTATTTCAACGCTCCTTTGTCAAATATTCTTTTTCTCGTTTCATAAGCCTTATAAAAATACTTTTCAGCCTGTTCTATATTGCCTTCTTTATGAAACTCTATCGCCAGCTTTTCAGCATATTCGCAGATATATTCGGTTAAATTTTCTCTTTCAAAGTAAGAAAAACTTTCGAGCATAATTTTTTCTACGTTTTCTGCTTTCAAACATTGACAAAATTCATTTAGAATTAAAAAATGATACTTATATTCATCATTTTTTAATTCTTTGCAAACTTCCAATCCAATTTCAATTAATTCTTTTGCCTTTTCTATTTCTCCTATTTTATAATATTCTCCTGCCTCTATAAAAATAGCTTTATAATGATTCGGCATTTTTTTAGAAACCTCTGATAAGTGTCTAATAGCCAAGACCGAAAGGTTTTGACTTGCATACAATAATCCTAAATTATGTCTTATTCTTAAAACTAGTGTTTCAGCATCATTTTTTTGCAAAGTATTTAACGCTGAAACAATATACTCCTCTGCTCTTTCATGTTGTTTTAATTTTGAAAAAGATAACCCCAAAACATTTTCACATAGTGCTACATTCATTTCATGCCCTGCATGTTTTGCAAAGATATCCCTTGCTTTCGAAGCATATTCAATAGCTGAATACGCTTGATACATTTGATATTTTAATGTAGAAACTCTGTAGTTAAACTCTGCTTGTTCAACTTCATCTGGAATATTCTTTAGTAAACTTTCCGCTTTATCAAAATAGTTACTCGCTTCACTATAATTTGAGAGAATTGTAGAATGTATAGATTTGAAAAAATAATAATAATATCCTAAAAATTCATCATTCGGTTTAGGCAGCGAATCTAGTTTATCAAAAGAATTTTTTGAAATGCCTATACCATCAATTAGCACTTTATATCGAAAATCTAAAAGATAATAGTGAAATAAAACATTTATATCTCCTTCGATAATATGTAGCTTTTTATCAATCCCTTCCTTTAATTTATTGGCTTCACTTACTCGTTGTGCTCTGATGTTTTGGTACCAATCATTCAGCATCTTAGTAATTAATTTATTGCCCGTGATTTGTATATTCATTGAAACCCCTCCTCATCTATTTAAGTATTCTAAAAGTAACACAATTCAATTATCTATATCCATATTTATATATATTTCTCAACAATTGTTTGAAATTCAATTCCTCAATTAATTATTTGTTCACATTACACCCCTCTTTTATAACCTCTGAATATGAGTATCTTTAAAATCCGTCTCATATTTCAATCCATATCCAAACATTCGATCCATCCCAATATGTGCTGTCCATATTAGCCCAATCATTATAACGGTATCTATCTTAAAATAGACACCTATGATAGCTATTAATATAGATATAATATATGTGTGACATATATTATAAATTTTAGCACCAACACGATTATTTATACCGTACGCTAACATTGATAAATCCGGTGCTAAAAGGAATACCCAAAATATAATCCAACTAAATTCATATATTGAATACGCATAAATCGTGGCTACGAAAACAACCAGTCCTTCAAAATGTACAATACGTTTTTGCATTCTTTATCATTCCTATTTTTCTATATTTACCGATAAATTTTCATCACTAAAAGTATTCTTTGCATTTTTTGACCAGATGGTTGCTAATATCGGCCCTGCAATATTATGCCATACTGCTGCTAATACACTTGGAAGTGCAGCTGCTGCTCCAAAATGTGCTGTTGCCAGCGCAACACCTAAGCCTGAATTTTGCATTCCTACTTCTATTGAAATAGCCCTTCTTGTTCCTTCGTCTAGTCCAAGTACGAACGCTGTTATATATCCGAGTAAAAAACCAAATGCATTATGAAGCATTACTGCAATAAAGATAAGCAGGCCTGAAGAAGTAATGCTACTTACATTCGCTGAAACAACTGCAGAAACAATAATAATAATTGCTACAACTGATATTAAAGGAATAACAGTCATTCCTTTCGTAACAGTTGTAGGGAAAAACTTCTTCACTACTAATCCTAAAATAATAGGTAGGATAATGACTTGTACGATAGAAAGAAACATAGACATAGCATTTACTGGCATCCATTGTCCCGCAAGTAATAATAAAATAAGAGGTGTAGCAATTGGTGCTAGTAACGTTGATAATGAAGTCATTGCAATAGACAACGCTAAGTTCCCTTTTGCTAAATAAACCATAACATTTGATGCAGTGCCACCCGGTACTGAACCGAGCAACACTAATCCAGCTGCTAATTCGGCTGGTAACTTCATAACGTAGGCTAGTACGTATGCGACAAGTGGCATAATAATAAACTGAGCACATACACCGATAATAACTGGCAATGGTTTTGTAGCAATGATTTTAAAATCAACAGCCTTTAATGTTAATCCCATCCCAAACATTACAACCCCGAGTAAAATTGTTATGTAACTAGTTAACCCGAGAAATGGTCCAGGAATGAAATATGCAATAGCTGCCATACAAATAACCCAAAATGCAAAATACTTTCCAGCTATATTACTTATCGCTTCTAGTACTTTCACCCAATCATCCCCTATCCTTCAACTGAAAAACTTTATTCGGATTCAAAATGTTTTGTGGGTCAAGAGCTTTCTTTATTTTTTCCATTACGAGTAATGCCGCCCCATGTTCTTCTTCTTGATACTTTCGTTTTCCGATTCCAACGCCATGTTCTCCCGTACACGTTCCACCTCGTTTAAGAGCATATAAAACGATACTTTCATTTATTTCGTCCGCCTTTTCCACTTCTTCTTTATCGTTTGGATCAACCATTAAGAGCACGTGGAAATTCCCGTCTCCCACATGCCCAAGAATACCACCGATAAGACCTACTTTATCTAATGTCTCTTTCGCATGTTGGATTGCACCAGCTAATTCTGAAATTGGTACACATACGTCTGTACTCATAAGCTTTTTACCAGGATAGCTATGAACGTAAGAATATGCTAGATTATGCCGCGCATCCCATAATTTATTTCTCGCCGCAGTTTCCGTTTCAAAAGCAACTTCTTTACATTTATGATCAAAAACAATTTCCTTCGTGAATTCAATATCTTGCTTTAGCCCTGCTTCATTACCGTGAAACTCTAAAAACAGTGTAGGTTCTTCTCTGTAACTTGTTTCATTATAATGATTTACTTGTTTCATAGACAATTCATCTACAAGTTCAATTCTTGCAATTGGAATACCCGCTTGTAGTATATTAATAACAGCTTCTACTGCATTATTTATAGTTGGAAACGATGCTCTCGCAGCCATAACATGTTCTGGTATGCCGTATACTTTTAACGTTAACTCTGTAAAGCATCCAAGCGTACCTTCTGATCCTACGAAAACACCATTTAAATGGTAACCTGATGATGACTTCGCCGCTAAATTTCCAGTATGTATTACTTCCCCATCAGCAAGAACGACTTCTAAATCACGAACTTGATCACGCATTACCCCATACTTAACTGCTGTCGTTCCGCTCGCATTTGTAGCAGCCATTCCACCTAACGTTGCATCTGCTCCTGGATCCACACTAAAAAACAATCCATACTTTTTCAATTCTTTATTAAGCTGAGAGCGAGTCACTCCCGGCTGTACTCTTACAAGGAAATCTTTCTCTCTTATTTCGAGTATTTTATTCATGAGCGAAAAGTCCATTGTAATTCCTTTTTCATATGGAATAACGTGGCCTTCTAAGCTAGAGCCTACACCGAAAGGAACGACAGGTTTTTTATGCTCACTCGCTACTTTCATTAATTTACTAACCTCTTCAGTCGTTTTTGGAAAAACTACTACATCAGGTAAACTACTAGTATGATAAGATTCATCTTTACTATGTAACTCTCTTACTGTCGTATTTACAACTACTCGATCTTCGGGAAGTACACCCTTTAATTCATTTACTAAACGCTCTACCGTTATTTCCATCGTACACTCTCCTACTTTCTATAAATTTGAATTACAAAATATGTTAACTATTTTATACATAATAATCCGAAAAATTAAATAATTCAAGTTTTATACATATGCAAGTTTCATACTGTCGAATAAACAAAAAGAACTTGCAATACCTATCGCAAGTTCTTTACTATAAAACTACATTTTAAATGACTTCTTTATTAACAACATAAACCAAATTAAAGTACCTGCCATCAGCGAATGAGAAAACCCAACAATATAAGTTAATCCATTAAAGTCCGCTCCATTTAACTGAAGAAGCCCTCTTGCGGCCAATGAACCTAACATTAAAATTAATGCGATATTATGTACAACAAACCACTTATTAAAACTTCTCGCTTCATGAAACGCGAATACTTTTGCTAATCCTAAAGCAATTAAAAAGAAGAAAAAGCCAAGTACAAGTGTATGTGTATGCAATAAATTTAACAAAGTAGAACCTAAAATCCCCTTATACTTTCCATACTCCCTGGCGAAAATTCCTGATAATAAACCGATAATCAAATACGTAAACGATGCATTATATAATTTCTTCATTATGTACCTCCTTGAGTAGAATGTGTAGTGTGCCATATTTAGTAATAATGATAGTTATATAGTAAAAACTCCTAGTCACCTAGGAGTCATTGTATAAGCATCTCACTCTTTACAATCAATTTTAATTATAGGATATCCCTTTATACAAAACAAACGAACTTTATGTGAACAAGCAGGACTATTTTAAAATATGTTGCGATTTCGTATTACACACTCCATACTAATTATTATAAATGTTAAAGGTGGTGCAATAGCTTGATAGTTCTTGAAACTGAACGACTCGTTCTTCGCTGGTTTCATATAAAAGACGCTCCATTTATTCTTGAATTAGTAAACGATCCTGCCTGGATTCAGTTTATTGGTGATAAAAGGATTAAAAACTTAGAAGATGCAAAAAAATACATCTTAAACGGACCAGTTGATATGTATAATAAAATGGGATTTGGTCTTTACTTAGTTGAACGAAAAGAAGATTTCACTCCACTTGGTATGTGCGGACTTATTAAAAGAGATTCATTAGAAGATGTCGATATCGGTTTTGCCTTTTTAGAGAAATTCCGTTCGAAGGGGTATGGCTTTGAATCAGCTTCTGCTGTAATCGACTACGGTGTACAAAAGCTCGCGCTGAAACGAATTGTAGCAATTACTACTATTGATAACATCAATTCAGGAAATCTTTTAGAAAAAGTAGGATTTCAGTTCGAAGAGATAATTTCAGACTCTGGAGAAAACTTAAAGTTATTTGGGTATAACATATAATAACTAGTCAGAGTTCACTTTTAATCTAATCAAAAAATATTTCTTACATATACATTCCTAAAAGTTATTATGATTAAAATACTCATCTGTTTTTTCACATTATAACCACACTAATTTAAATCACAATTCTAATTTAAATTAGTGTATTTATTCTTACAAACACTCTATTTTGTTCTTAAAGTTGTCAAAACTCTTATGTAGCTACATGAAAAGTTTATGCTAATATATTAATAAGAAACTATGTGTTCCCTTAACCCTGTATCCGGCCCTGTATTTTTTACAGGGCCTTTTGTTTATTTAATTTACTTATCACATGCTTATATACACATTAAAAGTCATTTCAAATGTAATAAACGATAAATAATAAAATAACTTTAGACAGTATGACCTGCACCTTTAATACGATCCCTTCAAATTTCTTGACGAGAAGACAAGTCATGAAAAAGGAATCACTTAAGAACAAGATAACAGCTTGAGTAATGATACATCTTAATGCAAAATATTTTGGAAACCTAACTGCTAGTTAACTAAAAAAGAAGTTCTACTTAATATAGGTAGAACTTCTTTTCCCTTTACTTCACAAGTACATAGTTCTCACTTATTCCCTGCTTAAAAACTTGAGAAACTCATCTTCATTTACAGGTTTACTGTAATAATAGCCTTGAATTAAATAGCATGCATTTTGTTGTAACACTGTTAATTGTTTCTTCGTTTCTACTCCTTCCGCAATCACTTTCATATTTAAAGTATGAGCTAGCGAAATAATAGTTTGTATAATTTCATCTCCATCATTCGAAGTTCCAATCCTATTCACAAATTCTCTTGGAATTTTCAAAGTATCAATTGGATATAAAGGTAGATATGCTAATGAAGAATATCCTGTACCAAAATCATCAATTGATAAATGTACACCATATGATTTTAATGCTTTTAACTTCAATAAAGTTTCTTTTTCATCTACCATGGCAATTCGCTCTGTTAATTCCAAATCAATCAAATTAGCTGGTACTCTTATTTCTTCTATGGTAGATATAATCGTTTGAACAAAATCTTTCTGTTCAAACTCTATAGCTGATAAATTTATCCCCATTTTTAGATTTGTATAACCTGCAGAATGCCATTCTTTCAGTTGTGAACACGCTTGCTGTAGCGTCCATTTCCCAATTGTAATAATCTGTGATGTTTCTTCCGCGATAGGTATAAACTCAAAAGGTGAAATTAGCCCCAGCTCTGGATGTTGCCAACGTATTAATGCCTCTGCACCAATAACCTTTCCTGCCTTACTATCAACTTGTGGTTGGTACAATAAAAACAACTCATTATTTTCAATTGCATTCGGTAAATCTTGCTCTAATTGTAATCGTCTTGTTATTTTTAGAGATAATGTCTCGTCGTATATACAAACAGCATTGCTACCTTCTTCCTTTGCACTATACATAGCAATATCAGCATGTTGTAAAAGTGTTGTGGCATTTGTTCCTCCAAATGGATACAACGCTATTCCTATACTAAGGGATAAATAAAAGCTGTGTTGATTTATTACAAATGGTTCTTCAGTTATACGAAATAATATTTCGCACAAATCTAATAGCTGTTGCTCTGTTTTGTTATGGACAATGATTGCAAACTCATCTCCCCCTATTCTTGCTAAAGGAATAGCTGGTGACAGACATGTCCTAAAACGTTTGGCAACTTCTTTTAAAACACTGTCACCAATTGCATGCCCCAGTGTATCATTAATGGTCTTAAAGCGGTTTAAATCTATATACAGAAGTCCAAACTTATCCTGTGTTTTTTGTACACGCTCAATAGATCTGTCTAATTCTTGTTGGAAGAATATTCGATTTCCAATCCCCGTCACTGTATCATGAAATGCTAGATAGTTTATCTCATCCTGTTGTTGCTTCATCCTCGTTATGTCTTTTACCATTATATAACTCCCAAAAGTTTGTCCTTCTATCATGATAGGAACAATAGTAACGTACCAAAAATGTATATCCTTCTCATTATTATTTTTCACACGTAACTGTAACGCAGACGAACTACATCGTTTCCCCATCTTTAGAGCTGCTTCCAATTCAGGTTTATCTTCATCTAAAAAAATAGAAAAGCACTCTTTTCCTATTAATGCTGCACTGTCTTTTCCTAATAACATACTTCCAGACTGGTTTATATTTAATACGGTACCATTTGAATCAATTGTTAATATAGGATCTGGATGGTACTCATATAAAGACTTAAACCTCTCTTGATTTTTCACCAAATCATTAGATTTTTTTATTAAATCTGCTGTTCTTTTAGATACTTTTTGCTCTAATTGATTATTAAACACTTTTAATGTTTCGGTTAAATCTTTGTTTTGCATTCGTACAATTGTATGACGAATCAGTACAAATACAAAGGCAATACAATTTCCCGTAATCAGTGTAGAGGAAGAAGTTTGCTCTTTGAAAGTAAAACCAATTAAAATTGCAACTGAAAGATAAGGAAATATGACAAGAAGTTTCTTTCCAAATGTCGGATTAATAATAAAGTAATCTCTTCTAGAAGATGTACTCCTTGGAATAGTAGCAGCAATGGCAATAAATAATAGAAAAACTCTATACAAACACCTTAATAATATAAGTGAACGATGTGATAAATCATCTTGTAAATAAAAATATAAATAGTCTGTAATAGACAAGCCAGTTAATACTAAGATAAAAATAAATAATTTACTTTTCGCATTAAAAATTGCTGGTCGAAAAATAAGGCTAACTCCTAGTAATAGAAGCAATAGATCTATAATTGGGAAAATAAATGAAAGAAAAACATCTCCAATTGATAAGAATAAGATATTTGCAGAAGGTTTATTAAATAGGTACCATTCTAAGGTAAAAATAGCAGTAACAACAATACATAAATCACAAATTAAATACGCTTTTTCCCACTTGTTACATTCCATAATGATTTTATAAAAGAACGCAAGGAGAAAGAAGAATAAGAAAAACAACAAAAATACATCAGAGATATTAAAATTTTCTATTGGTAATTCTACATTAAGTACTTGAAAAGCAGATATAAAATTCCCTATCAAGAAACACCCTATTGCAATAGTAATACAAACCCAAAAGACTCCTAGTTTAATTTTTCTTGATACCATAGAGTAAAGTAATGAGATAAATACAGTAGTTTCAACAACTAAGGATGATAGTCGTATATTAAAATCTGATACAAAATAATGATTCGGAAAAACAAATAAAAATATAAAACAAAAGCTTAAATAAGCTAGTAGAGCTAATATCAATACATAAAATTGCACATGTGAATGTTTACGCAACGGACTCACCTTCTTAATTTTTTCTAGATTTTTATTAAAAATGACCTGATGCTGCACTGCTCGTATTCATCAAAATGAACTTACTTATTATTCCATATTATGAACTTTTTATAGGATTTCTTTCTACATACCACAGCCTGATTTACTTTCTGCAGATATTTCTTCTTTTTTAACTAAGCATTCCAAAAAGAATACGATGGAAAATGTTATTTTTCGGTATTTACTCATCGTAAATTTGAATAATACAACTTAGCTGTTCTTTGAATATGAGATAGAATCTAAACTTCCATAGCAACATAGTTATTCGCTTATTGTCACACTTAGAAAGAAGAGTAATATACTATCATTAATTTAGAAATTCGAATTAAATGACCGAACTTACTGTAACTATTATAGTTACAGTAAAGGGTGCTGTCAATTTCAAATACCTCCCCTTTTAATGGACAAAAGACGTGACATTTTGAACAAAAATAAGATGTTTATAAGAAAGATGTAATGTTATATCGACCTAACCAAAGAAATATAAATGATCTAGTATTAAGTGAAGATGATATTGCATCTCCCAAAAAAGAATGTTACTCTAAAAATAGAATGATGAAAGGAATGATGGATGAATAATGATTAACTAATTTATATTTTAAGTTGAATTTTATAACTTCAAACTACAAAATATAGGGTTAGTCTATCCATTTTTATAATTCATTTCATACTTTATTTGTCATGATTCAAATGATTAATAAGTACTTACTTAGGCGACAGACTAATCCTTCCGATTAAAAATCGGGGGATTTTTTTATTCCCTTTTATGTAAGTTAAAATTTATTAATCGCTAAATTTACCTAACAAATAAAGGAGCGAAAAAAATGGCTAATTCAGATACTATTGTTACACATGTAATGCTCTATATAAGTCGTTAATATCCATCAAACTTATATAGAGAAATTAAAAAATGGATGGATGTTCCGACTTTATATGAAACGTTTCGATATATAAAGGAGGAATTATTATGTCAATGATAAAAGTTCAAGACTTAACTTTTTCATACCCAGGTAGCTTTGATAATATTTTTGAAGATGTAAACTTTCAAATAGATACGGATTGGAAACTAGGATTTATCGGTAGAAACGGACGAGGTAAAACGACATTCTTTAATTTATTATTAGGGAATTACGAGTATAGTGGAAAAATCCTTGCTTCTGTAGAATTCAATTACTTCCCCTACCCTGTTGCAGATAAGAACAAATTCACTCATGAAATCCTTGAAGAAATTTGTCCCCAAGCAGAAGATTGGGAATTTCTACGTGAAATATCCTATTTAAATGTTGATGCCGAGGTCATGTACAGACCGTTTAAAACTTTATCAAATGGAGAACAAACAAAGGTGTTGCTTGCTGCACTGTTTTTAAATGAGGGCCAATTCCTATTAATTGACGAACCAACAAACCACCTAGACACGGATGCACGAAAAATAGTCTCTGATTATCTAAGGAAGAAAAAAGGGTTTATTTTAATTTCACATGACAGAATCTTTTTAGATGGATGCGTTGACCATATCTTATCTATAAATAGAGCAAATATTGAAGTTCAAAGCGGGAACTATTCTTCTTGGAAATTAAATTTTGATAGACAGCAAGAGCACGAAGAGGCTACAAATGATCGTCTACAAAAAGACATAGGAAGATTAAAACAGTCTTCCAAGCGTTCAGCAAATTGGTCTCATGATGTAGAAGCTTCAAAAAATGGAACAAGGAATTCAGGTTCTAAGTTGGATAAGGGATTTGTAGGACATAAAGCAGCCAAGATGATGAAAAGGGCAAAAAACCTAGAATCAAGGCAACAAAAAGCTATTGAAGAAAAGTCAAAATTACTAAAAAATGTGGAGAAAACTGAGTCATTAAAATTAGAAGCATTGAAGTTCAAGTCAAATGAATTAGTTACTTTGGCTGACGTGTCTGTTACGTACGATGACCAAGTCGTGAATGAGCCAATTAACTTCGTAGTTGAACAAGGTGACCGAATTGTGCTTGATGGCAAAAATGGGAGCGGGAAAAGCAGTATCCTAAAACTAATTCTAGGGTATCCGATACAGCATACAGGTTTAGTTACATTAGGTACAGGACTCACCATTTCCTATGTTCAACAAGATACTTCTCATTTGAAAGGATCGCTATCAAATTTTATTGAAGAAAACAAGATTGATGAGACATTATTTAAATCCATCCTACGAAAGATGGATTTTGACCGAATTCAATTTGAAAAAGATATATTTCATTATTCTGGTGGACAAAAGAAAAAACTGCTTATCGCTAAAAGTTTATGTGAAAAAGCCCATATGTATATATGGGATGAACCATTAAACTTTATAGATATTTATTCACGTATGCAAATTGAAGAGCTAATTCAACAATTTAATCCCACAATGATTATTGTTGAGCATGATAAGGCATTTCAACAAACCGTTGCAACGAAAACTATATCTATGTAACTCCACTCGAATTATTAATAAATCAAGCCATTAGTCTATAAAGTATTTGAATGAAGTGTCCAAAAAAGCCTAATTTCTCTACAATCCTTTGAGAAATTAGGCTTTTTAACAGGAAAATTAGGATTCATAAACAATGACTAATTTACATATTAGGCTTATCTGTTAAAGCAGAAATAATTCTGCTCACCAAATCTTCTGGCATCCATTCGTAATTTGTATCATTCGATTCATTTGGTCCTAAAGAATCAATGAACTTTTTAAACTTTGGAAATAAAACAATAGAAGTGATCCAATGTATCGTATGATTTATAGAGAAGAAATGAAATACTCCTTGTTTCTCCCCCTCCTGCAATATTTCTTTTAACTGTTCAAAACTACCTACAAAATACGGTTTAATCTTTTCTAATCTTGCACTTTCCTTAATAATCTCCTCATATGCCAATGTGCCAATTTCAGGATTTTCTTTTATATGTGTAATAAAGACTGTTAAATATTCTTTTAGAGCATTAATAGGATTAAATTGATTCTTCTCAAGAAAATTAGGTAACTCATTAGCAAGACCATATTTCTTAAACACCTCATAATATAGATTTTCTTTCCCATTAAAATAGTAAGAAGCCATAGCAACATTCACTTTCGCTTCTTTTGCAATTTCTTGTATGCTCGTACCTTCATAACCACGCTCTCCAAATTTTTTCTTAGCAGCCTTCAAAATATTTTCCATCGTCTGCTCTCGAGATTTCCCCATTTCACACACCTCAAATAATATATATTTCACTTCAAAAATCCACTAAGGACTTTGAATAGAGTATCTTTTTAATGAAGTTTAATTATATATTTAAAGTAATAACTTAACAACCGATGAAGACTTGCTTACTTTAAACTATTCGCCACACAACATACTCCTCAAAAAGAAACATCTCCTGAACATCGCCTACCCTATGTCATCATACAAAGAATTCATTTAAAAATGAAATAAAAATAAACACCCTACTTAAAACAATATCTCCCTGCGTGGCATGAATAGCTTTCAAATACCTCACGTTCTTTTCTAATTGCGTATAAGAATGAAAAAAATAATAAGGGCCAGAGTTTATCTATCTTTACAGATAAACTCTGGCCCTTTCATTTACAATTCATTTACTGATTAGATTTGTTTAATCTCAATATAAGGTCCTTTGATGTTTAATTTGTTAATGTCATTCGAAATATTACCTACAGTTGTTTTTTCATTAAACGTATAGATCTTTTCACCATTCATAAAGATACCCCAATTTTTATCCTCGTAACTAATACCATAACCAGCATTGCTAGATGTCGCTTTGAGCTGATTTCCATTCATTGAAAAAGATAATTTCCCTTTGCCTTTGTTAAGTTGGTTATTCACATTGTTGATACTACTCATTTGTTCTTCAAGGGCTTTTTGGTTATCAAGAGTAACTTGATGGTTTTTCCAGTCTAACTTATAGTTGTTTGTAAAGAACTCATTATATGTATCTTTATTATTTGTTCCCCACCATTTCGAACTTACCCATTCGATATTGTACTGATCTGATATTCTACGATTTGTTATTTTTAAATCAGATGTAGATTCTGTTTTATCTGCAGTAATAACTGCTACTACATTAGGAGAAAAACCATATCCTGTTAAAGCTGGTACTGTATCTTTTGAAACAAAATTATTCGTTCCTTCATTATAACTACGTGATTTCATAAATAGTTGATTACCGTAGAAAGTATTAAATGAATCACGATTATAAATTCCCCACTCCGGGTAATTAAATGATTGGAATCCTACTTTCCAATTTAATTTTTTATCTGTGTGAGTCTCTAATACCGTTTTATAGTCTACTTGATCATAAGATACACTTTCTTTCCAAGCAAAGCTACCTGTAATACTTGCATCAGCATTTGGGCCTTTATCATTTACCCCAACTTTAACACTTCCGCCAAGTGTATACCCTACTTCAGAAGTAACCTTTGCTGAAGTCATTGTATTAACTGGGGCAGCTTTATGGAATTGAGCGCTATCACCACTTGTTATTTCTGCTTCAGTATGATAAGCCGATGGCCATTTTAAACCTGCGTTATAGAATCCGCCATTAATTGTATATTTAGCATCTATATTACTACCATCTGTTGTAACAATTGCGATTTTTTTATCTGCATAAGGATCCTCAATAAAAGAAACCTTTATTGAATTTTTGATATTCTGCTTCATGTCATAAGTAGTTTTAAAACTATTATAGACTTTTCCACCATTTTGAAGATTTTCTACAGTTCCTTTAGAATCTGCAAATGCAGATGTTGCTTGTGCACCAAGTGATCCAGACATAATAACGGACGCTACCGCAACACTTTTAGCTATTCCTTTTGCTTTTTTCATACAGACATCCACTCCTTCTTAAACATTTAAAAGGTATAAACATATTACTTTTAGCTCTCAATACTAGAGATAGGTTCATAACTTTACAATGTAGAAATTTATTAATCTTTATGACAATAACTATCAACACTTGTTTTTCTAATTTCCATCTCTTTTTTTACTGATAACTATTATCAATATTATTAAAACACATAATAACGATTTAAACAACAATTTTAAATATACATTTAAAATTGTTGTTTAAAAAATGCAAAAAAATTATAGAATTCTTTATTTCGAGAATTACTATATTTTCATTTACTTATTGCAACCTATATTCAGATACATTATTCCCTTTCCATTCATAATAATCTAAAATCCCCTCATAAATGGCTTCTGCTGCAACCTGCCTTCCGTTTTCTGTAGATAACTTACTGTAATCAATACCATTATCTATAAAAGCAAGTTCCGTTAACACAGCTGGCATTTCATTTTCTCTTATAACATGAAGATCTCCATGTTTAACGCCTCTATCACGTGTTTGAAGAGCGTCTACTAATCGGGTTTGAATTTTTTCAGCTAAAACACGACTTTCTTCCACATGAGGATTTGTTTTTTCAGATTTAGAAGATTTATAGTAGTATGTTTCTGTCCCTTTTGCATTACCATTATAAGCATTTGCATGAACACTTATAAAGATATCCCCCTGATTTTGTTTAGCAAATTTAACACGTTCCTGTAAAGAGCTTTTTTGATCATGTCCAGGTCTAGTATCAGATTCACGAGTTAGTAAAACTGTAAATGGTGTATGTTTTTCAAGCAATTGTTGTAGACGTAAAGAAGTGTCAAGTACAATCTTACTTTCAGGTAATCCCTTTGTGTCTTTTCCAGGATCTGCGCCACCATGTCCGGGATCAATAATTATTGTCTTATTTTCTAAAGGATTACTTTGACTATATTGAAGCATATCTGTTTTTGCGGTTAGTTGTGCAGCTTCAGCGCGTGTTATGAACCTATTTGGTTGCCAACCATTATCTGTACCAACTGAAATTTTTAAATCAATTAAAGTATTTGCGAATTTTTCACCCCAATGTCCCTTTAAATCTTCAAATTTACTTTGTCCATTGCTAGTGTTTTTATTTTGTAGTTTATATGCATTCACTAGCATAGTAGCCATAGCAGCACGAGTAACTTTTCCAGAAGGATTAAATATTCCATTTCCTTCACCTTTAATTATTCCTGCCTTTTCAGCTGCGGCGATATAAGGGGTTCCCCAGTGGTTTTGTGAATCTTTAAAAGATGGTTTTGCATTTAAATCAATGTGTATACCAAGAGCCCTTGTCATAATGGTTGCTGCAGAAGCTCTATCTAGTGTATCACTTGAACCAAAAGTTCCATCTGGATAACCACTCAATACTTGTTTATCAACTAAATAAGTAACGGATTTGTCAGCCCATGCAGGAACATCTGGAAATTTGTGAGTATCTGCAAAAATACTAGTAGAATAAGATAGTAAACTTCCAGCAAGAATTCCTGTAGCAATTAATTTGTTCTTCAAAATTTAGCACCTCTAAAAAATTATTACAAGTCGGTAAATTATGTAAAATATAGTTAATCTTTAAATAATATGAATTCGAATAAAGTATAGATTAAGTTGGCGTCATCACTATTATAAGATAAAGAATCTAGTATAGAATTATCATTCCGAAAAGAACCCTTCGACATACACTTATAGATTGAGACTATTACATATATTCACCAACATTGTGTAACTAGTATAGTTACTTATATATACAAGTGTCAATTAAAACAATCTTACATTTTTGTAAGGTAACAAAATTAATAATATATCAAGTAATTATTAAACAATATAAATAATTATCTTTTATTTTAAGAAAAAGCACACTCCTTCTAAATTATCATTGATGCCTCTTTCAATTCCTAATGTCCATCTTAAAAAGAGCACTTTTGAAAAGTGCTCTTTTTAAGAATTATGAAGCTACAAACCTAGAATTCCTACAATCCGGCGAGCCTTAACATTATCAATATAATAATGCATCTCTAATCCTCGTCTTTCTACACGGAGCACAGTTCCCCTTAATTTTGATAGATGCTGTGAAACAGTGGATTGTGGGAGTCCTAATATTTCTGTCAACTGTGTAACATTACACAGTTTATGGTGCATTAATTCATTTACAATTTTTAATCGAACGGGATGTGCCATTACCTTTAATACATCTACATCTTCCTCTCGGATTTTAGCTAGATCTCTATTAGATATTAATGTTGTCATTTCGCATTCCCCTTTATTATTAATTTCTATTTTCCAATTATCCTTATAAGTAGTACTTATAGATATTTACCATTTGTCCTGTTGAGAAAATGTATTCTCGTTCTTAAACAAAAAAAGACACCAATCCAATAAACAGCTTTTACTGTTCCAATGAATTGATGCCCTCTAATTTTCAGCCAAACTATATTTTGTTTTAAAAGGATTATTTTATAGTCTATTACATGATTTTGAATGAGACTTAACATTCTTTGTTACTTAAATAGTAATACTTTTCTCCCTTGTTTAAGTACAAATCAAAATCTTGATTCCCCTTACACATATTGTAAAATCCAAAAGAAATGTTTCTTCATTTTATCTTATACAGACAGCATATATTATGTATTTCTCAACACCAATAAACGTAGCTAGCTCCCCTATAATGGTCTCTCTAGCTGGTAACTGTCATACCTTTTTAAAAAATCACTGTCTTTAATAACAGATCCTTTTAACTTTCCTCAATTAAAATATCCTTTTTATTTCATTTTCTGTTTAACCTCAATGCTATGTAAACTTCTTTTAATCTATTAATCTCCTACTAGACTTCTCCATGTAGAGATAAAGGAGACTTCTCGTTCAAATAATGAATTATGCAATATTGCATTTGATAATCGTTTTCATTGTAACTATAATAGTTACAGGATTACTATTAATCCAAATACTCTACGTGGAGGTTTTATTATGTTTAAAAAAATTATTGTATCTTCTATGGCGCTTACTATGTTGGGTGGGGCTGCAACTATGCTAGAAACACCTACTGCTCAAGCAGCTTCTTATAACTCAACATCAGCTTCTTACTTTGATGTCACTCCCGAAGAAGCTGCTGCTTTTTATCAATCTCAGGACTATAAAAAATTAAAAGACTTTATGGATGACTTTGAAGCTAGAAACCCTTATGTTCCTGGTGGAGGCTATGCTCAAGGTAGTGTCCGTATGCAAAAATTCAATGATGCCCTTAGAGCTGCTAAATTAACAAATGTATACCAAGAATTTATTAGAATTTCGTACTACAATCATTATCCAGAACCAAAATAATCAAAACAAATAAAATGCTTATTACTTTAACTTAGCCTAATTTTAAATGTATAGCCTAAAGCTAGAAAAATATCAAAATGTATTTATAAATTGTTGAAAACAATTCTCTTCTGTTTAATAGTAAAAAGCGAGCACCCTCTCGTAATTACATAAGGTGCTCGTTTTTATTTTTATGTGTAATTCTCGATTTAATATAGTTACTTTCTAGTAAGTAAAAACTAAATTAACTTATAAACAAAGCGTTTTAAATTTAATTCATAGATCTTACTGCAACTTGGAATTGTCCCTTAGAACCATCATTTGAAACGTAAATTTTATATGTTCCAATTGGTAATGGAGATAAAGCATTCCGTACATTTGTAACATTAATTTTTTGTTCTCCAGGTTTTATATAACCACCAACAATTAGCTCCATATTTGGACCTTTCACACTATATCCCATTGTATTTTGGCCATTATTTTTCATAAAGAAGCTTAAATTTCCACTCCCATTATATACAAAAGAAGTTACAGCCTCTCCACTATAATCCATTGTTTGAGTTAATAATAAGTCTACAGGAACATGTTCGACTATATGAATTGTATCATTCGTTTTGTGTATTTCTTCAGCATAAGTATTATTTCCTAACACACCAAGTGTTAATGCTGAAATTACTCCACAACTAAGCACTAGTTTATTTAACTTCATTTTAAGTTCCCCCTTGATGTTTGTAATCTATTACCATCATACATTCTTTTTCAGGTGCGTTTTTATGTAATAATTCATATCTTTAAACCTATATATTTTAACTTTACACCTTAATAGTTACTGAAAAACTCACATTGATAAAGCTACAGTATTATGATTCATAAAAAACATGTAAATTTCAAAATCTTTTTAACGAGAATTCATACAATTAAGTACCAAGCACTCAAATAAATAGCGTTTCCATTTTAGATAAAATATACTAATGAAAAATTTTGAAATTTACACTTTATAATTTGGTATATTCCATGTTAATATAACGAAGGCTACAAATAGAATCCACAAAATATATTTTTTCATAGAATATTCATACTTAAAATCCTATTATTTTATTAGTAACTCAATCCTAGTTTTCCTTATACAAAAGTCAATTTCTAGTTTCATATGTATAAATATCTAAGTAGATTTTTTTATCTATTATTTTTCCTAACGTCCTTATCAATTCTAATAAAGCGAAACTTTAATCAGTGGGGTTTTCTTCATCCCCCACTGATTATTAGTTGAACCAATCGGGCTTTTACAGGCAGTTGATCCCCTACCTAACTTCTTTGCTTCCGCTTAATTTTGAGGTGGGGGTCTTACTGCCCGTTTAATGCGGGATAAAAGTAATATTATAGTACTTTTTCAAGCGCTCTTCCTTTTTTAGATAGAAAGTCTACTGATAACTAAACATCTAAGTTTAACTCATACATAATCCAATATACAAACTATCGGAGATGCAAACCTATGGGAATATCTACTCTTTTATTAAATACCTTTATAATAATAATTTGTATCCTTAGCTACCACGTATTTTGGCTAGAATTTAAAGAAAAAAAAACATGTAATAATATATTGATTTCTATCCTTTCCTCCATTGCTATTATTTTTTGCATGACTTTTCCTTTTCATTTACATGCTGGATTTATTTATGATTTACGTTTTATTCCTATCATATTAGTTTTTCTATATGGAAATACAAAAAACATTGTTTTTATAGGAATTTTATATCTTTCTTATCGATTTTTCTTAGGCGGAAATGGAGTTCTTCCATCATTTATTATCTTTACTATTATTTCTGTTATAACAATGCTCTTTCGTTACTTATTACCAATGTATGTTAAAGAAAAAAAGATATTATTAAGCTTGCTTCTTATTTTAGTATGTACAACTTCACTTTCTATCTGCGGTATTGTAACTCAAATAAATACAGGTGGTAAAATTGACTCTACTCTCATAGAATTTTTATTAAATTATATAATCATTAATATATTTACAGTATTATTATCAGTGTATTTAATTGAGGGAATGATTGAGAAATATAAAATGAAAGAAAAGCTGCAACGGGCTGAAAAATTTTATATAGCTAGCGAACTAGCCGCGTCCATTGCACACGAAATCCACAATCCACTAACCACAGTACATGGATTCACTCAATTGTTAAATGAAAAACATGCCTCTAAGCTACCTCAGAATCAGTACTTAGAAATCATGTTAATTGAAATGCAACATATACAATCTACTATTAATAACTATTTATCTTTAACAAAACCACAGAACACCCTAAAAGAGAAAATAGATATTAATCATATTTTAAATCAAGTGAAAGACACTATTTCACCACTCGCTCTATCATACAAAGTTGAAATAATACAAAATAGTACAAATTCCTTTTATATAAATGGAGACCCCGAAAAATTCAGGATCTGTCTAAACAACATCATACAAAACGGAATTGAGGCCATGATAAATGGTGGAGTATTACAAATAAATATACAGAAAATTAAAGGTAATATTATAATCGATATTATTGATTCAGGGGTTGGAATGTCCTCTCAACAAATAAAGCGGATTGCTTTACCATTCTATTCAACAACAGAAAAAGGAACTGGGCTTGGTACTATGATTGCTTATAGTATTATTAAAGAATTAAACGGTGATATAGAAATAGAGAGTAAATTAGGCCAAGGTACACGATTTTCCATTAGTATCCCTTGCTAATATGAAGGAATTATTCAAATAAATTTTTTTCTATTTAACTTATAAAATAAATTTCAAAAATGCCGCTACTTAACTCATTAATCATCTTGATTTCGTGAATAAATTAAACGTAATAAGGACTAGAGTATATCTGTTTTTACGGATATACTCTAGTCCTTTAATTAAATCAAATATACTTGAATTTTATTACTTTGCTCACATCTCTATGAAATCATAATTCATCGATTGTATCTCATTTACTGATTAGGTCTACTTAACTTCAAGATAAGATCTCTTGATACTTGATTTCTTAATATCATTAGATACATTACCTATAGTTATTTTTTTATTTTAAATATTAAATTTTTAACATTCATAAAGATACCAATTTTTATCTTCATAACTGATATTGTAACCTGTATTACTTGATATAGACTTAAATTAATTTCCATTCATTGAAAGACAATTTCTCTTTTGCTATTTCACTTCTACTGTATAATTCCCTGTTCCCCCGCCATACTGATACACATGTAAATAATATTTTCCTGGATATGTGTAGTAACTTCCTACTAACTTATTCCCTTCTTGCTGGGCATACGTAACATAATTATTTAAATCCGCTTCTGAATAAAGAACCCAGTTTACTCCGATATTATTTTCCTTCGTTACATTAATTTGTAGGTTTTTCGCAGTTTCCACATTTATTTCAAAGTAATCACTCGTATCACCATTTCCTAAACTAGCACGTAAAACTTGATTTAATTGCAGTTTATTTGCTGTTTGGAATGAATTATTTGGCTCTTTTTCTACACTGTTATCTTCTTTCTTTTGAACCGTTACATTCGTTGTAACAGTATTCGTTAATCCTTTGTCGTCTGTTACTGTCAATTTTGCCGTGTACGTTCCTTCTTTTGTATACACGTGAGTTGGATTTTGTTCATTACTTACAGTACCATCACCAAACTCCCATTTATAAGCAACAATTTTTCCATCTTCATCTTTTGATCCATCGCTTTTAAACGAAATTATTTCATTTAAATTTCCGTTATATGGACCATTTATAACCGCAACTGGTGCTTTATTCACAGCACCTTCTTCTGTATTCATACCATGGAATACAACATCATATTCAAATTGTCCTGATGCATTCACACGATAATTTACAAAGTAAGCTGTTACTGTTTTATAGCCTGTCCATTCTTTTGCACTTAAACGTTTTAACGTATCATTTACGTTTTGTGTAATTGTTTTCCAGTCTTCATATTCCCCTTTTGCAGTAGTACCTGTATACGTTCCTTGCAGTGTAAATGTATTAAAGAACTGTGATTTATTTTTCTTAACTGATACATTACTTAATTTTGCTTCTGCTGTAATTTCTGCCGCAATATCTGAAACTGGTTTTGGTGCGTGAGTTGCTAAATAATCATCTGATACTAATGGAACATTATATTTCTCTCGGTTATCGACTAACATTTGCATATAGTCTTGATACTCTTTATTTAAATTCGCATCTTTACTTAATGCAGAGCGGTATGCATCATATGCTGTTACATCATTTTTTCTAATAAGATCATGAACTTTGTCAAACATATCATATCTCTTATTATACATATACGATTGTAAAGCGAATGAATAATTATAGAAATCCCACGTTCCATACTTTGCATTTAACGTTCGCTCTGCCGTATAACGTTCTGCTGGATTTGAAGATATTCCTCCTATAATGCTCTTTCTCGGTA
Organism: Bacillus sp. EE-W1; assembly: GCF_009760835.1. Lineage (NCBI taxonomy): Bacteria > Bacillati > Bacillota > Bacilli > Caryophanales > Bacillaceae > Bacillus > Bacillus sp. EE-W1. The sequence goes on from NZ_WIPE01000071.1 coordinate 28,849, forward strand.
CAACATTATCCGTTCTCGTTGCCCCCGCAAAAAACTCCGCATTCCCTTCTTCAAACCAAGATAATCTCTCATTCTCATACATCTTACCTTGTCCCCAAAGCCCTGGTACTTCATATCTACCTTGTAAGTAATGAGTAAACTCATGTCGGAACAATTCTTCTAAACTATAAATACTTTCTTCTGGCGTACGTTCATAAGTAAAGAACGTACCTATTCCTTCTATATAAAGGCCACCGTTATTCGTTTCATATCCGTACAATTGACGATTAAATTGATATTCAGCTGGACTATTATAAATAACCATCGTTAATACATCATCAGGATTTCCTTTTTCTAAAGGTTGATCACTTTCAACTGTACGATGGAATTGTGCCTTTACTTCTTTTGCCGCCCAATATAAACGTTTTACTTTTTCTTCTGTCACTTTATCTCCAGCCTTTAAAACAATTGCCCCATCATCAAACGTATACGTTTTCGGCAAATACTTTTTCTTCCCGTCTTCTCGTATTTGATCTAAATTCACAACATTTCCATTTGCATCTTTCCCGCCATAGTTCGTCGCAATTTGCTCAGCCGCTACGAAATATTGCTCTCCTAAATACGGATACATTTTCATTGCGTCCGTTACAACTTGCAATCCTTTCGTTCCTGTACTATGGAACGTACCAAGTCTACCTGTATAATAAATACCATTATTAATTAACCAACCATTCTTCTCTGTCACCGTTCCAATTAAAGCAAAACGACTTAATTCATTAATATAGCTATCAATTTTTTGGTACCATACTGTATCTTTCGGCGCTTTTCTCGTATCGTATAAATACGATTGAATGTCGTAATCAACACCTTGCATAATATCGTAAATCGCATTTCCAGCTGAAAGATTGTCTACCAATGTAGAAAAATTATCGTTATATTGTTTAAAAATCTTTGCAGCTGATGTTATCGTTTCCACATCACTCGAAGCATTTCCTATTAATTTTCCGTATGATGATACTACTCTATTTTGTTCTAACGTACCGAGTTTGAAATTCAGGTTATTCGCAATCGTTTTTAATGCAGGTAAGCATTTATCATGATAGCTCCGCTCATTTAGTTTACTTAATTCTGTATGATAAAATCCTAAATAAAACCCTGAGCGTAATACCTCTACTAAAGTCTCAATCCCTTTAGAATCATCCTTCGTATAAGCTTGTCCTTGCTGCTTCAATTTATCAATAATTGCCTGCATCCTACTATCATTTTGATAGAATGCAAGGCTATCCTTATTAAATTGAAATAGACCCGTAATTTGCTCCCAATCAATTGTTACGAGTAGATCTACTAATTGCTGATTGTTTAATTGACTTAATTCAGCAATTGTATAAGTTTTCGCTGCAGCTAATTGCTTACTTTCTTTTTTTACTTCAGGTGGCCTTTGCGACAAATCAGCAAATTGTAGCCTTTTCTCAAAAGACTTATTTTCAAGCACTTTTGATGAATGAGCTAATTCTTGCATTGGCAGTTGTACACCAACTGGCTCCATTTTGAGCACATTCCGATAAGAAACTTGCTCTCCCTTTTTACTTTCTGCCAATGTGCTCCCTTGAAAACTCCCTAACATTAAACTAGCAAAACTTACCCCTACTAACACTTTTTTTGAATAGCCTTTCATGCTCTCCCCTACCTTACATTTTTTAGTGTCCCGCACCATTATTTTACTATTCTTACTTTTTATTCTGTATTGAGAAAAAATAAGGGAACGTTCACATATATATCCATACCGCGCAAAATTAACACTTGACTTTATGTGAATTTTATATCAAAAAAGATAGATAATAGCGAAATTCCTGCTATATCTATCCTCGTTTTCAACGCTATGATTTTAACTTTATAAACGTAACTTCCGGTAATGCTTGCATATGCTGAATAAATTCATTCTTTTCTTCTGACGATATATTTTTCAGTTGCATCCCTACCTTATAAACTATTTCTGTACCTCGCTGCAAAGCTTCCACTTCATATGACAGTATTGGAATACCTTTCACTTGTAGCGTTTCTACTATTTGTTGTACCACCTCATGTTTATTTATACACATTTGCACTGTTATATTTTGCGGAAATAAAAATTGCACCTTAAAAATACGACTCACAATCTCTAAACCAATTAAAACTAAAATCGTCGCTCCAATGCCTACTACATACATGCCAGCCCCAATTGCTAATCCAATTCCTGCTGTAGCCCATAAACCAGCCGCTGTCGTTAATCCTTTCACTGCCTGTTTTTGAATAATAATTGTACCTGCACCTAAAAACCCTACTCCACTTACAACTTGTGCTGCAATACGGCTCGGATCAAGAGCCATATGTTCCTCATTCATAATATCTGAAAAAGCATATTTCGAAACGACCATTATTAATGCACTTCCTACCGCTACTAGGAAATGTGTTTTTAATCCCGCTTCTTTTGATCGAATTTCCCTTTCAATACCGATTATTGCTCCTAACAAACCCGCAACACCGATTCGTATAATCAAATCAAAATTTACACTCACGAGCCCTTCCCCCTTTCATTCATTATAGATAGATAAAACAAAAATTATCACACACATCCTTTTATCGATATGAAGGAATTTTGCTAAAATACACTTAATACTCCGACCGTTTTATGTTAATATTTTAAATATTAACATAAAATAAATAACTTCTAATTTTAAAACTCCACTAATTTTCTAAAAAAACAAAGGTGGATTACATGAGATGAGGTTGAGAAAGTTAAGAAAACGCTTACATTTTATACTGTATTTTTTTATACATACTAAATAAATAAAGGAGCTTACTAACGATGAACGTCTCTTTACTTACACCTACTATCGATTTACAAGAAGAATACTTAGATTTTTATAACGAATGGAAAGATAGCGGTGAAACGATGATTCCGTGGGTTATTTCAAAGGACCCTTCTAACTTTCCGGCTATGATTCAAGAATTGCTCGATGCGCATAACGGAATAAACCTCCCTGAATCTTGGGTACCAGACTCTACGTATTGGCTCGTTACAGATGAAAATAAAATTGTAGGAGCTGTTAATATACGTCATAGTTTAACCGAGCATTTATTTAACGCTGGAGGTCATATCGGTTATGGCATTCGCCCTTCTGAAAGAAGAAAAGGTTATGCTACGAAGTTATTAGAATTATCGCTAGAAAAAACGAAGGAATTAAACATTACGAAAGCACTTGTCGTTTGCGACGAAGTGAATACAGCTTCAGAAAAAACAATTTTACATAACGGCGGGCTTCGTGATGATGATTTCATTGAGGAAGATGGAAATGTAGTAAGAAGATTTTGGATTGAGCTATGAAGAAGTCATCCGATGAAAATAATCTTGTTATAGAGAAATATAGTAGAAGTAATGAGCTAAAAGTAAAACAACTTATTGATTTATACAATGAAGACTCTTATCTATTTAACTTATTACGAGATAATAAAACAAAATGTGTGTATATTGCCTACTATAAAAAAGATGTAGTAGGCGTCTTTTTCACGTGGAACAGTAACTTCCATCCATACTGCACATACTTTCGAATGTATACAAATCCGTTCTATTCAGAGGTACACATTGAACAATTTTTATTAAACGAGATTCAAAAAAGAGAAAACTTCAAACTACCATTACAAACCTCTATATGGGGAACATCGGCTCATTTAAAAGCCTATTATGAAGAACATAATTTTATGGAAATCCGAAGAACATATATGCCGATATTAGAAGTACGCAAAATTATAGCTATCGATACAAAGCTTCATTCAAATTATGTTGTACAAAGCTTATCAATCATCCTATCCAATAATAGCTCCTTTGAAAAGCTAGCTCACTTAGTAAAAACGAATTATGAGGATACTCACTTAGCAAATCCCGTTGCCTCATACCCGCTCGAAACTTGGAAAGAACAGATTTTAACTGATGATGTGTTACTAGATGGGAGCTTTGTAATGATAGATGAAGACAATAAAATTATTGCGTACTCTTTCCTCCATACATCAGAAAAGGATAATACGGTAGAACTAGGATGGTGTGGGACTCACACTACAGAAAATTTATCCTTACTGAAACTTCTCGTTTTCAAACAAGCTATGTATACAAGTAAACACGGTTATTCTTTCATTCAAGGTGAATTCGATTCAACGAGTATATACGCAATGGAGATATTAAAATCTTTTCCTTTCAATCCTTGTGCTACTTGGATTACGTACCAAAAAGAAGTCGGAAAGTGATTATACACCTTCCGACTTCTTTTATGCTTTCTCTATTTCAAACTGCACTGTAATACCACTAGGATCTACTACTGTAAATCCGTTTGTACCTTCGTTTACTTTATGTTGTTTTTCTATTAATCTTTCTTTCACTTCATCTAACGCTTCTTTATGTGGTAATACAATTGTATACACTTTAAGTCCAGTTGCATGTGCGGGTGGGTGTGGATTATTTACTCCGTTCCACGTATTTGCACCTATATGGTGATGATATCCTCCTGCAGAAATGAATAAGCAGTCATCTTCACGCTGTTGCACTTCAAATCCTACTGTCTCTACATAAAACTCGTGTGACTTCTCTACATCTGCTATTCGTAAATGTACGTGCCCAACGACAGTATTAGCAGGTAATCCATCAACCTCATAATCAACGAGTGTTGCCAGTTCTTTTAAATCAAGCGGCGTACTTCCTCCTGGTCCTTCTCCCCATTGTTCGCGCGGACGGTCTGCATAAATTTCTATACCATTCCCCTCTAAATCTTGTAAATAAAACGCTTCGCTATACGTATGATCACTTGCACTATTAAACCTTGAGATCGGTAAAATTTCATTTGAATATGTATAACGTCCTTCTTGCTCAGCCGGACTATCAATTACATTCTTATTACGAATTACACCAAATAATGCCGAAGCAAAAGCCTCACGAGTCGGAACTAAAAAGGCTACATGATATATACCAGTCGTACGCGGTTCTTGCAGTACCCCGTCCTCTAACTTTTCAAGAACAAGTAACGTGTTCTTTCCACCTTTTCCTGATAAATATGCTTTATTCGCCTCTTGCTTAATTACTTCTAAGCCTACTACATTCTCATAAAATGCAATTTGGCGCTCTAAATTTTGCACTTTAAATTCAACATGACCAATACGTGTTTTCGGGTGAATTTGTACCATGAATAACTCCATCTCCTTATCCTGATATTTTCCTATTTCATATAACCGTTACTATGAAGGATACAACTAAAATCATCCTATGTAAATAAGAAAAGTCAGAATTTACACTCATTTTTTATTTTCATAATAAAAAAGTCACCTCTTCTAACTTTCAGAAAAGGTGACTTTATAACTATTATTTCATTTTATGTACTTCAGCAACTAACTTTCCACCCTGAATGCCCATATAAAGTTTCACAGGTGCATCATTCGTGTTTTCAAACACTAAGTCTAAGTATGGATATGCAATTGTAGCATCTCTTCCTTGTGGAACATAACCTACCGTTTTAGAATGTGTCGTTCTCTCTACCATTTTCAAACCAGCTTGATCTGCTGCATTGTATAATGTTGATGATGTTTGACAAACACCACCGCCATATCCATCTACTAATTTACCATCTACAATTTCTTTTCCTAATTGATACCCTTTATCTGGCGTTGTATCACCAATTAATGCATTGAAAGAGAAACTGTCTCCTTTTGCTAATACAACTCCATTTATGCTCGCTGCTGACAAACGGATATTCTCAATACGGCCACCTGCTGAGCCACCTAAATTCGTTTCATATCTACCAATTACCGTACCACTTCCTTGCGCATCACTTAATGTTGCGATAGGCTTTTTCTCAACAATAGGTAATTGATATGAAGAATCCCACATGCCAACGTTTAATAATTTATCTACTAATTCTTTTTCCATTAATTCATAAGAAGGTTTTCCTTCTTGCCAACTTCCATCAGGTGCTACACGTGAAGGGACCATCTTTTTGTCCACGCTTTTTCCAACCTCGCTAGCAACCTTCGTTACCGATTTTTTAAATTTTGCTTCGTCTTCAAAATAACCTAGACTCGATAAATCTAGCTTTTTCACTTCCGTACCAGTACGACCATCTACTAAACTAATAGAATCCTGTACCTCTGCTTTAGCCTCTACCGTGTGGCCACCAATATCACTTACTAATGCAACATCACTTACTTTTGCACCACAACCACTCACTATAGCTACACATAACACCCCAACTAATATACCCTTTACTTTACGGAACAATATACTCTCCCCTTTTTCCCAATATTACTTTTATGTATTATTTCATTTTTATGTATGTTTTGTTACAATCATTTTACAATATATTTATAAAATGTTACAAGTTATTTTTTACTCTATATAAATTACTCTTTTCTTTTCTAAATGTCTATACATATTTATATAAAAGTTTGAGTCCGATAGAATTGTAACCTTTATGTAACCTCACCTTTTTATCCAGTATATACCATAAAACAAAAGAAATACAAATGTAAAACTCCATATTCTTATTTATAAAGGAACACCTTGTGAACATAAATAGGTATTTGCCGTGCCACACTCCGCTTTTACACATACATTATGGTGAATTAACCTATTTTAAAGAAATGGAGGATGTTTTTATGTACCCCTACAATCCATACGATCCATATAACCAAAATGGTTATCAACCTCAATATGATTTACAAGCACAATACCAACAATATATAGATCCAGCAGAACAAGTTAATCCATATGATCAAAATCGACAATTCCAACTTCCCATCTCTTTTCCTGGTACTGGAAACCGTCAACTAGAAAGACGAGTAAATGAGCTTGAACAAAGAGTACGTCAATTAGAAAACACGGTTGAGCGTCATACACGTAGATTAAACCGATTAAACCAGCGTTTACGTACAATAGAAAACAGACTAAACATTCCATTTTCAGCATTAGAAGACGGATTTTAATTTCGAAAGTAAAAAATATATAAAGGAAGGGGCTCCCCCTTCCTTTATATAAATTGACGAAAGTTTTTTCCATCTCTATACTGATAAGAGTTAATGAAATGAAACAAGGTGATAAATATGGATTTTGAAATAAATTATCTTTCCTTTTATGTTGTACAAGTAGAAGGAAAAGGTGAAGCTGTTGATAAACGCTACAAACATTTTCAAACGTTAGACGCTGAAGAGTATGAAGATAGCTCCTTAAAAGAATTTTTGAATGGTGAATTATTAAAAATTTCAAAGCGAAAAGTAGAACGTCATGCGAAAACAGAACAAGCTCCGACAAAGATCGGTCGCTTCATTGTAGAAGAAGGGCACGAACTTGATTCAAACCCCCATTACAACCTCTTTAATCGCATTCGCTTTGCGGAAACAAAAGAAAACTTCAAAGATATGAGTGAACCTCTCGTTTATACATATCTGGACACAAGCGCTGTACGCGGTGGTGTATTTTTAATTGCGCAAGCAAAACTACGCAAATACTTTGATGATCCATTCGTTTTCGTTATGAAATGTGACTTCGAACCGAAAGTCGCTTCTATTTCAGATGAATCCACACTGATTCGTAACGTTGAAATGGCCATCACAACAAAAAACATGAAATCTATCCAATATCCGTACATGCCTGAAGAAGGTATGGTCGAAGTAGGCG
>NZ_WIPE01000046.1:0-12425 GCF_009760835.1 Bacillus sp. EE-W1
CCCCCACTGATTAAAGTTTCACTTTATTAAAAATGAAATAAAATAGTTAAGAAGTACGCATGGGTGTAACGAAGAACTAATAAAACATATCTTGCCACTAGAATGGGGGCATATCAACTTTTAAATTGAGTACCGCCAGCATTTCAGAAAAAATACAATAAGCTGTCCATATGGGCAGCTTATTGTTATTCTACATTGTTCTTAAATAAACTTAATATTTGTTGAGCATCTGTATCCCTTATTATGTAATGTTCTAGATTTTTTTGTTCTTCATTATCTTGACGAGCAATTATAACTTTTTTATCCTCTAGCCAAATTAAATATGTTTCATTGGAACGATCTTGGTAATTTACATTCATTTGATAATCAATATTTGCTTTAGCCTCATCATCTAGCAAAAGAGGAATAACTCTTTCTCGATCCTTATCTATTCCTGTATGTTCCATGGATTTAATAATTTGATCAAACTCTAGATTTATAACTGCTTTTTTATTTTTTACCTTAGCGGATATAAGCTCAATTTTCTTTATTTCCTTTCCTTGAAAGAAAATAGGTTTATGATTTTCCTCTTGTTGTATTGAGGCAGTTTTTACTTTTGGTTGTTCAGTAGTAGATGTACTACCAGTGTTTGTCTCAGTCGAACAAGCGGATAGATATAGGAATAATGATAAGGTCAGTAATGATATATTTTTATTCATAAATTAACCCCTTTCTTTTATGGATAATATTCCTTTTCACCATGTAATAAACCTTTTTAAAGGGGAGAAGTTGTCTACTCTTCGTATGAATACTTTATCCCGCGTTAATGGACAGTAAAACCCCCACTGATTATTAGCCTTCACTTTATCATTCTCCAGTTCAAAATGTTATCCAATAAAAAAATATCTCGAATTTGAGATAAATAACTTGCTTTTTAATCACTTGAGTTGTAAAGTGATAGTAACGAAAGCGATTGAGTCATATGAAAAACATACACTCACTTGCTTTCGATTAAAAAAACGAAGTAACTTATTTAGTAAAAACTAAGATGAATTTACAAAAACATAATGAGAATAAATTGAAAAGCTAAGAAGCATATTATTTTTTAGATATCACTTGACTAGTAAAATGAAACGGAGGAATTATCAATGTATGAAATTAAAGGGCATCATCACATTTCAATGGTTACAAAAAACGCGAGTGAGAATAACCATTTTTATAAAAACGTGCTTGGTTTACGCCGTGTGAAAATGACGGTAAACCAAGATGATCCGTCCATGTATCACTTATTTTACGGAGATAAAACAGGAAGTCCAGGTACAGAACTATCGTTTTTTGAAATGCCTTTAGTAGGAAAAACGTACCGTGGTACGAATGCAATTACGCGAATCGGATTACTCGTTCCGTCAGAGGAAAGCTTACATTACTGGAAAGAACGATTTGAGAAATTTGATGTGAAACATAGTGAAATGACAACATATGCAAATCGTCCTGCTTTACAATTTGAGGATGCTGAAGGTCTTCGCCTCGTGCTACTCGTTTCAAACGGAGAAAAAGTGGAGCACTGGGAAACTTGGGAGAAATCAGAAGTTCCTGCCGAACATCAAATTCAAGGAATGGGTTCTGTAGAAATGACAGTGCGTAGACTTGATAAACTGGCGAATACATTAACAGATATATTTGGTTATACAGAAGTTAGCCGAAGCGACGAAGAAGCGATTTTCCAGTCTATTAAAGGAGAAGCCTTCGGAGAAATCGTTGTGAAATATTTAGATGGTCCTACTGAAAAGCCAGGCCGCGGTAGCATTCATCATTTAGCAATTCGTGTAAAGAACGATGCAGAGCTTGCTTATTGGGAAGAACAGGTAATACAAAAAGGTTTCCATTCTTCAGGCATTATCGACCGTTTCTACTTTAAAAGCTTATACTTCCGTGAATCAAACGGAATCCTATTTGAAATTGCGACAGATGGACCAGGATTTACAGTTGATGGCGATGTAGAGCATTTAGGAGAAAAACTTGATTTACCGCCGTTCTTAGAAGATCAGCGAGCAGAAATTGAAGCGAAATTAGCACCTATTGAAGAGAAATAATAGAAGAGAAAATAAAATTTAAAACCCATTGGAGGAATATAAAATGAACCAATTAAAAGGAATTCACCACGTTACAGCAATTACAAGTAGTGCAGAAAAGAACTATGAGTTTTTCACTCACGTTTTAGGAATGCGTTTAGTTAAAAAAACAGTAAACCAAGATGATATTCAAACGTACCATTTATTCTTTGCAGATGATAAAGGTAGTGCAGGAACAGATATGACATTCTTTGACTTCCCAGGTGTTCCAAAAGGAGTACACGGTACAAATGAAATTTCAAAAACTTCATTCCGCGTTCCAACTGATGCAGCACTAGCGTATTGGGTGAAACGTTTTGACCGTCTTGAAGTAGAACATACAGGCATTAAAGAGCAATTTGGTAAGAAAACTCTTTCTTTCGTTGATTTTGATGATCAACACTATCAATTAATCTCAGATGAATTAGATAACGGGATAGAATCAGGTACACCATGGCAAAACGGTCCAGTTCCATTAGAATATGCAATTACTGGCTTAGGCCCTGTATTTATCCGCATTTCAAACTTTAGTTTCTTTAAAGAAGTGTTAGAAAAAGTTCTATTATTTAAAGAGATTGCTCAAGAAGGAGAATTCTATTTATTTGAAGTAAACGAAGGTGGAAACGGTGCTTCTGTCATTGTAGAACATAATACGGTTCTTCCTGAAGCACAACAAGGTTTTGGTACAGTGCACCATGCTGCATTCCGCGTAGAAGATCGTGCTGTATTAGAAGAGTGGATTGAGAGAATCGGTAGCGTTGGACTTCCGTCATCTGGCTATGTAAATCGTCACTTCTTCGAGTCATTATACGCAAGAGTTGCACCACAAATTTTATTTGAATTTGCAACAGATGGCCCAGGATTTATGGGAGATGAGCCATACGAAACACTTGGCGAAAAATTATCTTTACCTCCATTTCTAGAGCCAAAACGTGAAGAAATTGAAAAATTAGTTCGTCCAATTGATACAGTGAGAAGTACGAAGGAATTTATTAAAGAGTAAAAATAGAGATAGTAAGTAGGAGAGCAAGTAGTTTTAGCGGAGTGCTGGAACTGCTTGCTTTTTTATTTATCCTAGTAAGTTTTCTGACAATTATTTCTCAAGTTATTAAAAAGGAAAACTTTGGTATAATTAATTAAAATATTAAATTTTCTGATAATTATTTTTCAATGCATAGAAAAGGAGTGGTAATATACAATTTTGATAATTGTATAAAAATCCTAATTTTGCAATTTTGGAGAAAAGGGGATGTAAGTGTATGGGAGCAGATGTAGTAACGCGGGAGCAAATGAAACATTCTTTAGATGATTGGTATCGTGTAATGTTGCAGCAAAATATAGAGAAAGCTACGGAAATGAAAGAGGAGATTGAAAGTAAGATTAGTGGTTTGGATGTGGATCAGGATGTATTGCTTTATCATGCGTTGTTGAATTTTAGATATGATGCATTGGTTGATTGGATTGGGGTTAGAGAAGATAGTTTTGATAAAGTGGAATCTTTCGAAATTCCAATAGAGGGCTTTTTAGCTTATTATTATCACTTCTTTAAAGGGTTTCATTGCACATTAATTTCAAATTATAACGAAGCGAAAGAACAGTATGAGCAAGCTGAGAAGTTATTGAAATATATTGCAGATCCGATAGAACATGCGGAGTTTCATTATCGTTATGGATATCTTTATAACCAATCATATCAACAAATGTTAGCGATTGATCAAATAAAAACAGCAAAAGAGGATTTTTTAAAACAACCAGGTTATGAAATTAATCTTGCGTTGTGCGAAAATATGTTAGGGTTGTGTTATATTGATTTACAACAATTCGAGTTCGCTGAAGAAACATTTAATACAGCATTGAATGTTTTCCAACAAGTTAATCATGAAAAATATATATTAATGGTTAGAAATAATTTAGGTTTATTGTACGCGAATCAAAATTTATCTGAGTTAGCTATCCGTCACTTATCAGAAGTAACAAAGAAATCTCCTAATCATTTTCGAGCACTATACTTGGAATCAGACGAATACCTAAAACTAAATGAATTAGAAAAAGCAGAGTCGTTAATAAATAAAGGGTTACGTATTTGTAATCAGTTAAAAAATCAAGAGTATCAATACCGATTCATGATTTTAAATAAAATGAATGCGACTACTGGTGAGTTTGAGAATGTTATTTTAGATGCGATTTCTTATTTTGAAAAAGAAGAATTATTTGATTGTATTCAAGAGTATACGGAACGCTTAGCAGATAAATTTTATTATGAAAACAATCATGAAAAATCTAGCGAATATTATCATATGAGTAAAGAAGCAAGAAAAAAACAAATGATAAAAGGAGCGTTAAAATAATGAAAAAAATTGTATTAACGGTAATAGGGTTCGCATTTACTTTATCTCTAGGATTTCATGATTTTAATTCAGTTGCACTTAATAAAGGAGATGGTGGAGGAGCACCAGCAAGACCAGACTACGTTAATATTGGCGACACAGGAGGAGCACCAGCAGATAATAGAGGAGACGGCGGAGTAAGCCAACTATAATAACAAAGAAAGGGACTTCAACATGAAGTCCCTTTTTCTATTTTCAGGCCATGTAGAGAAAAGAATTGACTTACTTTAAATGTGTAACTATAATAGTTACGAAATGACCATCATTAATAGAAGTAAGTAATATTTTTTTAATATAATTGTAACTACTTTAGTTACAATTAAAAATAATCATAAAACAACCAAATAATGTAAAAACTTTAAATAGCAACAAGAGAAAGGAGACGGGAATTTTGAAACGGTTTAAATTTTATTTTATTAGCGGTATTGTGCTTGTTTTATTAATCGTATGTAACTTCGTTGATAAGCCGATTGCGAAAGTTGAAGAAGTGAAAGATACTGTTATGATGAAGCTGAATACGAAAGAGAGTATGGCGCAAATTGATGGACAGACGATTTATTTTAAGCAAATTGGTGAGGGGAAGCCGCCTTTACTTATGCTGCACGGATTTGGTGGTTCATCTGATGGATTTAGTGATATTTATCCGGAACTTGCACGAGATCATACGATTATAGCGGTTGATATTTTAGGATTTGGACGTTCTTCGAAGCCGGTTGATTTTCAGTATTCGTTTCCTGCGCAAGTGAATTTATATTATAAACTAATGAAGAAACTTGGATACGATCAATTCGCAGTACTTGGTCATTCGATGGGCGGAGAGATGTCTCTAAATTTAGCGTATTTATATCCGGATGCAGTAACGCATCTCATTTTAGCGGATTCTACAGGGATCGAGTCTTTCCAGCAAAAAGAAAGCTATGAAGTGCCGCCGCTATCAACGGATTTACAAACTGTAACAGAGATTACAGATTATAATAAAAATGCAGTGAAAAATAGTCGCGACGATAAAGAGCATTATGATCAGCTTACGAAAATGAGAGAGCGCCGCATCGCGATGGAGGCCGATAAAATTAAGGTGCCGACTTTAATTATATGGGGACGACACGATAAGAGCGTTTCTTGGAAAAATGGTGAACTGTATCATGAGCTATTTGCGGATAGTACGTTCCATATCATTGAAAAAGGATACCACGCACCGTTTCGCCAGGAACCAATAGAGTTTATGGAATATGTACAAGCGTTCTTCGCGAAGAATCCGCAATAAATTTTAAGCATAAATCCACTTCTTTCCTCATACAGTGAAACTAATAAGGCTTGTCTAAGGAAAGGAATGAAGTTGCGTGGAAACTTTACCATGGTGGGTGTATCTTGTAATCGTCGGGATCGTATTAAGTGGCTACATGGTTTTATATACTTCAAAAAAAGAGCAAGAGATGGATAATGAGTTTATCGAAAAAGAAGGCGAAGTATATATGAAGCGTTTAGAAGAAGAGCGAGAGAAGCGGAATCAGGATAGTGATAAAGATTCGGTATTGCTTTAATAGAAATTTTGAAAGGCTACTACCTAGTAGAACTTTACATCTAGGTGGTAGCCTTTTTTCTTTTTGGGAGCGGGTTATATTTAATATTATATGTATACGAAATTCATCATGAACCTTTATTGATGGTATTTATATATATGTTTCCTCATAAGAATGGAACTAGCGCAGTATCTACGGGAGGGATTAACAATGCATAGGGATGAAACATCATTACATCCTGATACGGGTGTTACGTCTGTAATGTTTGTTGAGCGTTCATTAAATGAAATTCGTTTTTGGTCTAGAATCATGAAGGAGCATTCTTTTTTTCTTCGCTTAGGGTTTAGATGCGAGGATACGCAACTAATCGAAGAGGCTAATCAATTTTATCGATTGTTTGAACATATTGAACAAATAGCGCATTCCTATACAAATGAAACAGATCCTGAGCAAATAAAAAGATTTAATGCAGAAGTACAACAAGCCGCAACTAATATTTGGGGATTTAAACGAAAAATTTTAGGATTAATTCTCACATGTAAATTGCCAGGACAAAATAACTTTCCGCTGTTAGTTGACCATACAAGTAGGGAAGCTGATTATTTTAGAAAACGTTTAATACAATTAAATGAAGGGAAATTAGATGCTCTTCCTGATGCTATTATTAAAGAAAATGTTTTCTTTTTAAGGATTATGGCAGACCATGCTAAATTTATTGGTCATCTTCTTGATCCATCGGAAAGAAAGCTTGTAGACACAGCGCGGAATTTTAGCAATGATTTTGATGAATTGATGTATCAAGCAATTGACTTAGAATCTATGAAACCACAATCTCAAACAGTCCCACTTTTAGATCAATTTTTAGATCAAAATCGTGTGTCGGTTGCATCTCTTCGGGATTTTAAGAAAACAGCACGTGATTTAATTGAGCAATGTAAAATAAAGAGTATCATTCATCCATTATTAGCAGACCATGTTTTCCGTGAAGCTGATAGATTTCTTGAAATCATTGATATGTATGATGTTCACCTTACAAATATTCAATCCCAACCTAGATATTAGAAGATAAAGAAAGATAATATTTTACTTTCAGCTGAGAAGTTAACAATTTATTGTTAGCTTCTTTTCTTTTTGATGAAAATGAAACTATGATGGGCGTATTTTTATTTCTTACAAAAATCGTTGTATGGATGTTAAATAAGTTTGCCGGAGCGAGCATTACACTTGTAGCAGATGCACCGTATGTAATGAATTTTTTACCCCTCATATTAATGGTTATAAGTGGCACGGCTTCTGATAAGTTGAAGAAAATATATAGATAGAGGAAATAATTTCTCCGCACTAGCTGTTCTTTCTACTCAAATTGTGTACTATAAAGGATAGGATGACATAAAGAAGGGGACATTTAGAATGGAATTTCATGAACAGAAGATTTTGCCGGCAGTGAGGCAAATTAAAGATTTGGAAAAGCTATTACATAGTTCATATGAGTATATTGTTATTTTAGATATTCATGTTGGTCAATTGAAGAGTGTTGTGTCACTTGCGAAGCAGCATAGTAAAAAGGTGTTTTTACATGTTGATTTGATCCATGGATTACAAAGTGATGGGCATGCGACGGAGTTTTTATGCCAAGAATATAAACCGTACGGGTTACTGTCGACAAAGGCGAGCGTGATTATGAAGGCGAAGCAAAAGGGTGTCGTCTCAATTCAACGCATCTTTTTAATTGATTCTAGCGCGATGGAAAAGAGCTGTAATTTGCTAGAAAAGACGAAGCCGGATTATATAGAGGTGCTTCCTGGTGCGCTAACGGATGTGATTGCTGAAGTGAAAGAGCGTACTGGTGTCCCGATTTTAGCGGGTGGTTTCATTCGTACTGTGCAAGATGTTGAAAGAGCTTTAAGTGCTGGTGCGACAGCAATTACGACATCAAAAAAAGAACTATGGAAACATTACCAAAAAAAGTGACGAAAATGTGAAAAAATTCTGTTGACACCGCTTTCATGAAAGGTTAACATTATAGACAAGTTAATAAACGTGACGGAGAAAAGAAGAGATCCACATTTTATTGTTTCTATATATTTTTATATAGAAGCATGTAAGCTGTGGATCTTTTTCTTTTGAAAAAACGAATGGCCATTCATTTTACCTCTATCACATTTGAACGCATTTAAATTGATTGTGGAGGGATTTTATGTCAGCATTTTTAGGGGAATTAATAGGGACAGCGTTGTTAATCGTACTTGGTGGCGGCGTTTGTGCTGGTGTAAGTTTAAAGAAATCGTTTGCGAAAGATTCTGGATGGATTGTTATTACAATGGGCTGGGGCTTAGCAGTTGCTATGGCAGCGTATGCAGTTGGATCAATTAGTGGGGCACATTTGAATCCGGCTTTAACGATAGGACTAGCATTTAAGGGAGCGTTCCCATGGAGTGACGTACCAGGTTATATCGCAGCACAAATGATTGGGGCAATTATCGGGGCAGTTATCGTATATTTACATTACTTACCACACTGGAAAGAAACAGAAGATCCAGGAACAAAGTTAGGCGTATTTGCAACAGGTCCAGCAATTCCGAACACATTTGCAAACCTTTTAAGTGAAATGATTGGAACATTCGTTTTAGTATTTGGTATATTAGCAATTGGAGCAAATAAATTTGCAGATGGTTTAAATCCATTTATCGTAGGTTTCTTAATTGTAAGTATTGGTTTATCATTAGGTGGAACGACAGGATACGCGATTAACCCGGCTCGTGATTTAGGTCCGCGTATCGCACACTTCTTCCTTCCGATTGCAGGAAAAGGCGGTTCGAACTGGAAGTATGCATGGATTCCAGTAGTTGGTCCAATTCTAGGTGGATCACTTGCAGGATTATTCCATCAAGTTGTATTTGAAGGAAAACAAAATGCAGCACTTATTTATGTGATTATTGCAACTGTGATTGTACTAGCAATCTCTTATATGACAAGTAAAAAAAGTGAAAGCACTACAAATAGTAGAAAAGTAGCATAGGAGGAAACCATTATGAAAAAATATATTCTTTCTTTAGACCAAGGAACAACTAGCTCACGCGCAATTCTTTTCAATAAAAAAGGTGAAATTGTTCATTCAGCTCAAAAAGAATTTACACAACATTTTCCAAAGCCAGGCTGGGTAGAGCATAACGCACAAGAAATTTGGGGATCTATTTTAGCAGTTATCGCAACTTGCTTAAGTGAAGCAGATGTAAAACCAGAACAAATCGCTGGTATCGGTATTACGAACCAACGTGAAACAGCGGTTGTATGGGATAAAACGACTGGAAAACCAATTTACAACGCAATCGTATGGCAATCTCGTCAAACAGTTGAAATTTGTGATGAGCTAAAAGAAAAAGGTTATAGCGAAATGGTTCGCGAAAAAACAGGTCTTTTAATTGACGCATACTTCTCTGGTACGAAAGTAAAATGGATTTTAGATAATGTTGAAGGTGCAAGAGAAAAAGCAGAAAACGGCGATCTATTATTCGGAACAATTGATACGTGGCTTGTATGGAAATTGTCTGGCGGTAAAGCGCACGTAACGGATTACTCAAATGCATCACGTACATTAATGTTTAACATTCACGACTTACAGTGGGATGATGAGCTTCTAGATATGTTAACAGTGCCAAAGAGCATGCTTCCAGAAGTACGTCCATCATCTGAAATATATGGAGAAACAATTGATTATCACTTCTTCGGTCAAAATATACCGATTGCAGGTGTAGCTGGTGACCAACAAGCAGCATTATTTGGACAAGCTTGTTTCGGTGAAGGTATGGCGAAGAACACGTACGGAACTGGTTGCTTCATGTTAATGAACACAGGAGAAAAAGCAGTAGCTTCTGAGCACGGCCTATTAACAACAATTGCATGGGGTATAGATGGTAAAGTAAACTACGCATTAGAAGGAAGTATTTTCGTAGCAGGTTCTGCAATTCAATGGTTACGTGACGGAATGCGCATGTTTAAAGATGCAAGTGAGAGTGAAGTGTATGCTTCTCGCGTTGCATCAACTGACGGTGTATATGTTGTACCAGCATTCGTTGGACTAGGAACACCTTATTGGGATAGTGAAGTACGCGGCGCTATGTTTGGTGTAACGCGCGGTACGACGAAAGAGCATTTCATTCGTGCAACACTAGAATCTTTAGCATACCAAACGAAAGATGTATTATGTGCAATGGAAGCAGATTCAGGTATTGAACTGAAAACATTACGCGTTGATGGTGGAGCAGTTAAAAATAACTTCTTAATGAAGTTCCAAAGTGATATTTTAGACGTTCCTGTAGAGCGTCCGGTGATCAATGAAACTACAGCTCTAGGTGCAGCGTACTTAGCTGGTCTTGCGGTTGGATATTGGAAAAACCAAGATGAAATTAAAGAACAGTGGCATATGGACAAACGCTTTGAACCAACGATGGAAGCGGAAACAAGCGAAGAGCTATATGCTGGATGGAAAAAAGCGATTGAAGCAACAAAAGCTTTCAAATAATCATAAACAGTGTTATAATGGTGACAAGTTAATAATTCGGTAGGAGATTTGGAGAGACCACAACACGCTATAGAGGCGAAATCTATAGCGGAGTTCGTGGTCTCTTTTTTCGTTATCAAAGGGAGGAATTACCATGAAATTTTCAAGTAAACAACGTAAAGACGTATTAAACGGAGTAAATAAACAAGAGTTAGATGTGATCGTAATTGGTGGAGGTATTACTGGTTCTGGTATTGCATTAGATGGGGCAACACGCGGGTTATCAACAATTGTGTTTGAAATGCAGGACTTTGCAGCAGGTACATCAAGTCGTTCAACGAAGCTTGTACACGGTGGTCTACGTTATTTAAAACAACTTGAAGTGAAAATGGTAGCAGAGGTGGGAAAAGAGCGTGCGATCGTATATGAGAACGGTCCCCATGTAACAACACCGGAGTGGATGTTACTTCCGTTCCATACAGGCGGTACGTTCGGATCATTCAGTACATCAATTGGTCTTCGTGTATATGACTTCTTAGCAGGCGTAAAACGAAGCGAGCGCAGAAAAATGTTTAACCGTGAAGAAACATTAAACAAAGAGCCTCTTGTAAAAAAAGAAGGATTAAAAGGCGGCGGTTACTACGTAGAATATCGTACAGACGATGCGCGTCTTACAATTGAAGTAATGAAAGAAGCAATTGAACACGGTGCGAAGGCTGTTAACTACGCAAAAGTAGACGGTTTCTTATATAAAGATGGAAAAGTATGCGGTGTACGTGTAATCGATTTACTAGATGGCGAAGTGTATGAAGTGTATGGTAAGAAAATTGTAAACGCAGCTGGTCCTTGGGTAGATACACTTCGTGAAAAAGATAACTCAAAAAAAGGGAAAGTACTTCAGTTATCAAAAGGTGTGCATTTAGTAATTGACCAAAAACGTTTCCCACTAGGGCAAGCTATTTACTTCGATACACCAGATAAACGTATGGTGTTCGCGATTCCTCGCGGCGGAAAAACATACGTAGGTACAACAGATACGTTCTATGATAAAGACGCAGCTGTACCGCACATGACAACAGAAGATCGCACATATATCATTAACGCGATTAACTACATGTTCCCAAGTGTAAAAATTACAGAAAAAGATGTGGAGTCAAGCTGGGCTGGTGTACGTCCGTTAATTTATGAAGAAGGTAAGAATGCATCTGAAATTTCTCGTAAAGATGAAATTTGGACTTCTGAATCTGGTTTAATTACAATCGCAGGTGGTAAATTAACAGGATACCGTAAAATGGCTGAAATGGTAGTAGACTACGTAACGAACCTACTACAAAAAGAAGGTCATAGTGCATATCCGAAGAGCGATACGAAACATATGCCAATCTCTGGTGGACATGTAAGTGGTTCACACGGATTCCCAGCATTCGTTGCGAAAAAAGCAGACGAAGGTACGAAATCTGGTTTAACGAAAGCACAAGCAGAAGAATTTGCGAAATTCTACGGCTCTAACGTAGACGTACTATTCGACTTAGCGAAAAAACATAAAGACGAAGCGAAAGAATACAACATGCCGCTAGACGTTCTAATCCCACTTGTATACGCAATGGATTACGAAATGACAGCAAAACCAGTCGACTTCTTCGTACGCCGCAGAGGCGCTGTATTCTTCAACATCCACTGGGTATACGAGTGGAAAGAAGCAGTAATCAACTACATGGCTGCGAAACTAGGCTGGAGCAAAGAAGAGCAAATGAAATACACAGCAGAATTAGAAAAAGCATTAACAGACGCTGTCATTCCTGTAGATCAACAAGAACAAGCAGCTGCATTAGCGTAAAATAGAGAAACACCTGAAGAGAACCTCTTCAGGTGTTTTTTATCCTTTTCGGCAAGAAGGCTCCATCTGATTTGTGTTACGGGTGAAACC
>NZ_WIPE01000009.1:0-24581 GCF_009760835.1 Bacillus sp. EE-W1
GTGGGGGTCTTACTGCCCATTAAAGCGGGACAAACTAAAAAGCTGCTTGTCTATAAGACGAGCAGCCTTTTCTATATATAAAGGGGTTTGGGGAAACAAAGTATTAAACAAGACCTTGAGCAAGTGTGTAAATGAAGGCTGTAAGAAGAGTCGCTCCACTTGCAAGTCCGATAAAGTCTGATTTGTTAAATGTAATGTTGTTCATTATAATCTCTCCTTATTTATTTAATGTAGTTGCAACAGCTTTTGCATCGACAAGTGCGGATAGCACCATGCCCATTGTATGTAAAAATTTGTTTGATTTCATTTTGTTCATCATGCGTATCCGCTCCTTTTCGAATTGTTGTTGCCCTGCTTTATGTCTTAATTATAGGAAATATGATCGCCTGCAACTATCGAATTAGCTTACGGGAGACTTACATTTTTGTAAGAAAAAAAGACATTCATGTAAGAATGTCTTTTAAAGCATATTGATATGATGATGATCTTCAATTGTTTTTAAAAAGCTACGCATTGAATTCGTCATATAACTATCTTTACGGCGTATGAAAACCGTTGAAATACTACCATATTTTTCAGGGATTGCATGACAATGTACTTTACCAGCTTTAGAAAGATGGTGGACAGCAGACTGTGGTACGAGTGTAATTCCAAGGCCGAGTGCAACACTGTTTAATATCGTTTCTAATATATTAAATTCCATAATTCTTTTTGGGAGCAAACCTTCATCTTTAAGCCATCGTTCTAGTTTGGAACGGTATCCACATCCTTGGTTAAAAACGAGTAGGGGCGTTGTTGTAAATTCTTCTATATGAAAAGCTTTATTTTGTGTTATAAGCATTAATTTTTCTGTACTAACATCGTATTGTTCAATTAGTGGGTGTTTAATAGGCCCTGATATAAAGGCACCATCTAATTGATGATCAAGTACTTCTCTAATCAATGCTTCTGTTAGACCCGCTTGTAATGATAAATCGACATTCGGATAGCGTTTATAGTAAGAAGATAAAATGGTAGGTAATGTACTTACTGTTTCGACTGTACCGATTTTTAATATGCCAGAGGGAGTTTCACTATCTAAAAATACTTGTTTTAGCTCGTCAACATCTTGCAAAATTTTATTAACATAAACGAGCATTTTCCTTCCTTCAGCTGTTAAAGTCATGCCTCGTTTATGACGATAAAAGAGCGGTGTTTTTAGTTCGTTCTCTAGTTGTTTAATACGTGCAGTTACATTTGATTGTACGTAATTTAATTCCTTTGCTGCGCCGCTTACACTACCTTTGTCGGCAACGTTCTGGAAGATTTGTAAATCTCTTAATTCCATAATGTGATCCTCCTTGATGTTAACTATCATTATAAATGATAGTTAACATCATTTTGAATCATTTTACGTGATATATTTTTTCTTTTACAATTCTCTTTGTGCAAATAGAAAGAAGTGGGGGATTGTGGTGAAAAAAGGTCAAATGATAATAGGGGCTTTAGCGTGTTTAATTGCAAGTATGTCGTGGGGAGCAATGTTTCCGGTTGCTGATCATGCGCTAGAATACATAGATCCATTTTATTTTTCGCTTATTCGCTATGGAGCAGTGGCGATCGTACTGATTGTATTGTTGTTAATGAAAGAAGGAAAACAGGCATTTCGTTTAGAGGGAAGAGGAAAGTTACTCGTCTTTTTCGGAACGATGGCGTTTACTGTATATAATGTACTTATATTTTTAGGTCAAATGTTAATGGGAAAATCAGGTGTGATGGTAGCCTCCATTATGGAAGCACTGATGCCGATGATTTCTATTTGTATTCTATGGGGATATAAGCATGTAAAACCGAAAAAGTATATGATAACGAGCATGATTATCGCTTTTGTAGGGGCTGTATTCGTTATTACGAAAGGTGATATGAGTTTCTTTTTAACATTGAAAGATAACATGTTTTCGCTGGCCTTTATATTTGTTGGGGTTGTAGGTTGGGTTATTTATACGATGGGTGGTCAAACGTGTAGCGATTGGTCAACATTACGTTATTCTACGTTGACGTGTGTATTCGGTACGACTGTCACAGGGATTATAACTGTAATCATTACATCGTTTGGATACGTATCGGTTCCGAATATGGGAACGATTTCTATCGTGAAATATGATTTATTTTTTATGATGACATTACCAGGTATCGTAGCGTTACTTGCTTGGAACTATGGTGTGAAAATTTTATCGTCCATTAATGGGATTTTATTTATTAATTTTGTACCAATCACGACTTTAGTTATTATGATGATGCAAGGATATCGAATAACAATGTTTGATATTATAGGGACTTTACTTGTTATTGCAGCACTTATTCGCAATAACGTTTGTCAGAGAAAAGAAGAAAATATAAACAAGCGAAGTTTACAAGAAGAGCAATTACGTCAAGCTGTTTAATAGGCAATTGGAGGATTTCACATGTTAGAAAGTTTATTGTTTTTCTTCGCCGTCGGAGTTGCCTGCGAGCTTGCAGCAATTAACCGAAATGGTCGTAAAAAGATAAAACAACAAGCTGAGCTGATACAGCTTTTAAAAGAATTGAAAGAAAGAAAAATGTAAAAAGACGACCGGGCATAGACGGTCGTCTTTTTCTATATAAAGGGGAAAGGGGACACAAAGTTATACAAGCGTAGCAGCGTAAATAAAAGCAGTAAGAAGAAGAGAGCCACTAGCTAATCCTAAAAAATCTAATTTGTTAAAAGTGATGTTATTCATGATGCATTCTCCTTACTTGTTTAATGTAGAAGCAACAGATTTTGCATCGATTAGAGCGGAAAATACCATGCCCATTGTATCTGAAAAATTGTTTGATTTCATTTTGTTCATCATATGAATCCGCTCCTTTTCGAATAGTTGTTGTTTCTTTCTGACTTAATTGTATGAAATATTTGGGGAAGTAACTATCGAATTAGCTTACAAGAAAATTACACTTTTGTAAGAATTGAAATGTAACAATTAATACTTAAAATTATTACCAACTCCTAAAACTTAGTGTTATAATCGTTATAAGAAAATGATTATAATTCGGATATTCAGAAAGGAACGAAACAAATGTATAAACCAATTACATTTTTGTTGAAATATATATTTAAAACAGCTGGGAAAGTAGAAGTGCAAGGAAGAGAAAAGTTACCAGAAGGTGGTCCATATGTTGTTGCATGTACACATACAAGTTTTATGGATGTATTAATGTTAGCTACAGGGATGTACCCGACCCAAATTCATTACATGGCAAAAAAAGAGTTATTTGAAGGGAAGTTCAAAAATTGGTTCTTTAAAAATGTGAATGCATTCCCTGTAGATCGTGCGAATCCAGGACCGAGTACACTCAAAATTCCGTCACGCCTATTAAAAGAAGGGAAAGTAGTAGGGATTTTTCCGAGTGGGACACGATCAACAGAAGACGTTTCATTAAAAGCTGGGGCTGTTACGATTGCATTGCGTTCTAATGTCCCGTTAGTACCGGCAGCTTATGTTGGTCCATCAAGTGTAAAAGAATTAATAAAAGGGAAAAAGGCACAATTAATTTTTGGCGAACCAATTCAAATTGATGCTGAAGAACAAATAGATCGAAAGACAGCTATGAAAATGATGACAGATCAATTAAATGAGAAGTTTGATGAGCTAAAGGAAACTTTGCAATCAAATCAAAAGTAAGAAAAGACGACCGGGCATAGACGGTCGTCTTTTCTATTACTATTTATAATAAAGGGGAAAGGGGACACAAAAGTTATACAAGCGTAGCGGCGTAAATAAAAGCAGTAAGAAGAAGAGAGCCACTAGCTAATCCTAAAAAATCTAATTTGTTAAAAGTGATGTTATTCATGATGCATTCTCCTTACTTGTTTAATGTAGAAGCAACAGATTTTGCATCGATTAGAGCGGAAAATACCATGCCCATTGTATCTGAAAAATTGTTTGATTTCATTTTGTTCATCATATGAATCCGCTCCCTTTCGAATAGTTGTTGTCCTGTTTCTGACTTAATTGTATGAAATATTGAGGAGAGTAACTATCGAATTAGCTTACAGGAAAATTACACTTTTGTAAGAAAAACGAATGAAGGTGTAATGATGAGAAAGTTTGACATATGTTCGTGGAATTCATTAAGTTAAAAGTAGAGGTGAGTGTATGGCCAATATTAAAGATATTGCAAAGATGGCGGGAGTTTCAGTTACAACTGTTTCGAGAGTGTTGAATGATCACCCATATGTAAGTGAAGAAAAAAGGAAAGCGGTTATGGAGATAGTTGAGAAGTTGAATTACTCACAAAACGCAAATGCCGTTCATTTATCAAAAGGGAAAACGAATATTGTTGGTGTAATTTTACCGTATATTAATCATCCATGTTTTGATGCGATGGTGGGCGGGATGATGGAGGTGGCGTTAGCTCATAATTACAGAGTGCTACTTTGCCAAACGAATTATAATAAAAAAGAAGAAATGAAAAGTTTACATATGTTAAAAACAAAACAATTGGATGGCCTTATTATTTGTTCTCGTGCGAATGATTGGGAAACGATAGAGCCGTATGCTTCCTATGGGACAATCGTTGCTTGTGAAGATAATGATATTTCAAATATCTCAAGTGTATATACGAATCATTCGGCAGCTTTTCAATTAGGAATGGATTATTTGATTGAGAAAAGTTATAAAAAAATTGGTTATTGTACGGGGAGGAAATTAGGTCCAAGTAGTCAAAAGCGTTTTGATGTTTATAAACAGCAATTGCAATCTATAGATGAAGAAGTGAATGAAGAATGGATTTTTACAGAATGTTTTACATTAGAAGATGGTGTGAAAGTGGCTCATAAATTAAAGGGGATGCAGCATCTTCCCGAAGCATTAATAGTAGCAGGAGATGAAGTTGCGATTGGGGTTATGACAGAAGCTGAAAAATTAGGTATTCAAGTTCCTGAGGATTTAGCGATTATTGGCTTTGATAATCAACCTATTTCGCAAGTGTTACAACTTACAACCATTGATCAAAATTTAAAGGAGATAGGTAAAAAGGCTTTTGAAATGTTTTATAGGCAAATAAGTGGTGAGAGTTCTAAACAAGAAAAGGTGGAAATTCCATACGAACTTGTGGAACGCTCTACTGTTTAGTTTTAATCCGTTATGTGTAAATTGCATAACGGATTATTTTTTTGAAATATCTTTGACAGGAAACGCGTTTCATACTTTATAAAGGAGTTACACCGGTCTGTAATAATCCATGGATTCTTTTCAAGAATAGTATTTGGAGGGATATGCATGAATGAACTTTTATTGAGTATGAAAAAGCATATAGAGGATGATGAAAAGATTTTGGCTTTTGTCGTAGGGATATTTGAGAAGGATAATTTTACGCTATCGTATCAACAAGGGATTTTTGCTGCTACTACTAGACGTCTTCTCTTTTATGGGAAATTTCCATACTATCCTGCAACATTTAAAGATTATTCATATTTGCATATAGATAGCATAGATTTTCGTCCGCATTTCGAATGTACTTGTAATCATGAAACCATTCGAGCTAAGTATATTCAGAAGGGGAATGTGGAGCGATTTGTCCGTACAGTTAGAGCGAATATGAATAATTAATCACCCCTTTGTTTAAACATAATATCCCGATTTGTAAGAGTAAAAATGCGCAATAAAAACAACTTCTAAACCTCTAGGAGATAGTGATACAATGTCAAATGGGGGGAGGTATGAACTATGGTTAATCAACGTATAAAGGAAATAACACTAATTACAATTGGTTCATTATTATTCGCAATTGGTATTAATTACTTTGCAATTCCAAACCGTTTATCAGAGGGTGGAATTATTGGTTTAACGGTTGTTACGTACTATTTATTTGATTGGTCACCGGGGATTGTAAACTTTGCTATAAATGCAATTTTACTAGCTATTGGTTATAAATTTTTTGATAAGAAAACGATGGTTTATACAATTTTAGGGATTGTAGAAACATCCTTGTTTTTATATGTTACGGAACATATTGAGTATCATGTGAATAGTGATACGTTATTAGCAGCTCTATTCGCTGGCTTATTTGTCGGTGTCGGATTAGGCTGTATGTTCAAAGCTGGAGGTACATCAGGAGGATCGGCAATTTTAGCTCGGTTAGCCAATCAATATTTAGGGTGGAGCGTTGGTAAAGGCGTACTTATTATTGATATTGTGGTAATTGCTGGTTCTGTATTTATAATAGGGCAAGAAAAAGCAATGTACACACTTGTTGCAGTATTCATCGGAGCGAAAGTGATTGATTTCATTGTAGAAGGAATGGATACAAAAACAGCTGTTACAATCATTTCAAATCAACCGGATTTAATCCGTGAAACTATTACGAAAAACATGACACGCGGTGTCACTGTATTAGAAGGACGCGGCGGATATACTGGTAAAAATAAAGAAGTGTTATATGTTGTTATAAATAAACAAGAGCTTGTTAAGTTAAAGCAGGTTATTAGTCGAGTAGATGAAGATGCTTTCGTTGTTATTCATGATGTACGCGATGTACTTGGCGGTGGCTTTAAAGCGAGCTAAAAGGTGAACGAGTAAATTCGTTCACCTTTTTTAATTCTTACAATAATGTAAGTGTAATGTAATGAGATTCAATAGTAGATTTTATTCCTTCTTTTTAAAATGGATGTATATATATCCTGCAGAGGAGGAAGATTGATTATGAAGAAAAAAATGATCACTACTATAATAGCGATGATAGTGATAGTAGTAATGTTACTGCCTACGAAACTTGGACCAGTTATCGATAAATATAATCCACTTTATAAGACGAAAGAATACTATACGGTCGTGAATACAATTGGTCAGCATATTGGTGATGAGTGGTATGAATATGAATTTATTGCATTTGACGAACGTGGAAGAGAACAAAAAATAAAGAAGACTGTTAAGCATATGTTAAAGAGAGATGAAGCGTTAAAGGTGTATGCAAAAGGACGCTACGGAGAGGCGATTGAAGAAATTGAAGCTGTAAATATTCCTATTAATGCGAAGAGTAAACTTTTAACGATGAGATAGCAGATTATACCCCCACCTATTTTTTGTCGAAAATAAAAATACTAGGTAGGGGTATTTTAGGGTTCATGAAAGAGCCTTAGTCAATATGGACTAAGGCTCTTTTTGTTATATAAAGGGGAAGGGGGTACATTGTAGTAGCATGAGTGAAAGGTATAAGAAGAGTAGCTACTAGCAATGTAATTTGGTTATGTGAGTGTTCTTCTTATTTGGCTTGCTTTCTAACTTTAGTGTACGAGATATAGGTAAGAGAAACTATCGAATTACATTACACATAGCTTACAAACATGTAAGTCTTCTGTAATGTAATTCGATGGTTAAAAGATAGTGAATTTCATATAGTGTAATTAGAAAGTCTCACTGTATTACTTTCTGTTTGTAATATTAATGAAGAATGAAAAACCAACTACTTTTTAATAGCCCTCATCTGTATTTAGATGAGGCTCTTTTTATAAACCTTACAACATTGTAAGGTTTACGTAAGTTAATTCGATAGTAAATTTGTCATATTTTTTGCATAATAGATACAAATAGATAAAATAATTAGGGATATAGTAAGAAGGGAGAAAACTGGGATGCGTAAAGAAGAAGTAGTGAAGTTTCCAATTAAAGATTTCTGTAGCTACTTTACTGTTGCCGTAGTATGTATTGGATTATTTGATATCATAACAAACTTAATTGTTAAATAATATAGATGATAAAACAAGAAGGGAGATCCTTTCTTGTTTTTTTTATGGGGGAATAAAGATGAAATGGATTGATAGTCATATACATGTTGACCAATATAAGGATGAAGAAAAAAGTAGATTACTTAAAGATGTGGAACATAGTAAAGAGATACAGGGGCTTATCGCGGTATCTATGAATTATCAATCATGTAAAGAAACTTTATCTTTAGCGAAGCGATATCCTTTTGTACATCCAGCAATAGGTTTTCATCCGGAGCAACCGATTCATAAAGAAGAATGTGAGCAAATTTATAAATTAATTGAAGAGCATGTAGAAGACATAGTTGCGATTGGTGAAGTAGGCTTACCGTATTATTTAAGAAAAGAAGATGAGCGTATTACTATCAAATCATATATATCAGTGTTACAACGATTTGTTGAACTAGCTAGTAAATATGATTTACCCATTATATTGCATGCAGTGTATGAAGATGCTGATATTGTATGTGATTTACTAGAGAAATATAAAGTTTCACGTGCACACTTTCATTGGTTTAAAGGAAGTGAAACAACAATGAAACGGATGATGAGGAACGGTTATTATATTTCTATCACACCAGATGTTTTACATAAGGACAAAATTAGAAAAATTGTTTCGTATTATCCACTTGAATATATGATGGTAGAAACAGATGGACCGTGGGAATTTCACGAGGATGTTATGACGCATCCGAGAATGATTCGAGAGGTATTAAAGGAAATTAGTGTTATAAAAAACGTATCTGTTAATAAGGTTGCGAAAACGATATATGAAAATACGATTCAATTTTACCCCGCGTTAACGAGCAGTAAGACTCCCACCTCAAAATTCGACTAATGCGGAGGAGTTAGGTGGGAGATCAACTGCCCGTAAAAGCCCGATTGGTTCAACTAATAATCAGTGGGGGATGAAGAAAACCCCCACTGATTAAAGTTTCACTTTATTTGAAAGGATAGGAGCGTTACTCTTATCCTTTTTATTATGAAAATAATCAATGGGTTATTAATAATATGCCACGTTTTAGTTTAAGTTAAAAAAACCACCAAGCAAAATGCTTGGTGGTTTTGTATTAAGATTCTAATTTTTTCCCACGTCTTAATAACAATAGAAAGACAATGATGAAGAAACCAAGTATAAGGAAGAATCCATATTGTTTTATATAATCCATTACATCGCTTGCGCTTGTTGGTTTTTCAACGTGAATGCCGTCTTTATTAGTAGTAATATGAATATCTTGCATTTTCACTTCATTTGCTTCTTTTTGTAAATCAATCCATTCTATATTTGGAATGCTTTCTAGATCCTTTAATACTTCTTTTAATGGTTTCACACCTAAGTAAGGATGATAGAATGCACCAATAACTCCATCGGATAATTTAGCAACAGATACAGCACGTTCTTTCATCTTTGCAATAGCATGTGGCTTATCTTCTTCAATAAAGCCAACTGTTTCAGGCATTAATTTCATTCCGTATAAAAATGATGGGGTACTTGTATAGAATGGTGAGTGCATGGATTTCCAAGTTGTATCACTTAACTGTAGTTGTCCTACATAAGTTGAAAAGTACCTTGATAATATTTCATATCCTTTTTGAGACATCGTGTAATGAGGTGCTTCAAATGCGACAGGATATAGTTTGGCATCTACAAGTTCTTGAATACCTTTTTCAATATGATCAGTCGTATACTTTTCTTCAAACTCTTCCCCTTTTTTTACATATGCATTATATGCTTCGACATTAGGGAAGTCATCTTTTGTTTTTGGTTTTTCATGCTTCGGTTGACGAATTGGTTGATCTGTTTTTACGTCCCAAAATTCAAAACCTTCCCCAGTTTCACTATCATAAAATTGATGCGTATAACCATGCATAATAATTGCTGCACCATCATCTTGCATAGAGCGTAAAAGATCGACTAGTTCGGGTTTATCCTTTAAATGCAGTGTTTTACCTGTATCTGGATCTGTATATACAGGAATAACAGTGATCATGTAAGGAATCTTTTTCTCTTTTAGTAATTCAGCAATTTCTTTTAATTGATTTGTATCTGCGGCTGGATGAACGTCCTCAAGACGTAAATAAGCCTCTACTTTATTTGTCGTTGGCTTTTGTCCAAAGTAAGAAAATAACATTTCGCCGACATAATGAGACATCCAGTCAAAGAGGTGTGGCGTTGCGACGTAATAAGATGTTTCATGCTGAACGATTAGTGGGTTCTTGCTATTTGAACTTACAGCGTTAGCAAGAACAGTTCCATTTGTATCAAAAGATTGAATCAATCGTTCCTCTTCTAAAGTGTTTTTAAGCTTATGGCTTGGATATTCGATTTTATTAACTCGTATATCATCAGCCTTTAGGGTAATGAAAGAAAAGCGATGAGATAATTGTTCAACATTTTGTCCTAAAACTAATATTGGGCCTGAGAAATTTTCTAGAAGTTGCTTTGTTTCAATAGGAAACTCTTCTTTTTGTTCACCGATATAAACAATATGTGTATAAGAAGATGAATTAGTAATTTCATTAGCCTTTTTTAAACTTTTCGTAGTTATATCGTTTGTAAAATGTCCTAATTGAGTATTAAGGATTTGAATATTATTTGTAATTTTATCGTCTTGTGTACTGTATAAAACAAGTACTTTTGGTTTTGATGATGTTTGTGCAGAGATGTGGATAGGGATAAGTAGTAAAATGCTGAACAAGAGTATGATGCACTTTTTCATTTGGTCTGCTCCTATTCTATATGTAGAGTTCAATTTAAAATTATATACAAAAAATACGTTGTAGTCTATGAAAGTTACATTTTTGCACGTATTTACCAGCTGTTTTTTCACAAAATCGGTCTAAAGCATGATGATAATATATATAGTTATTTGCTATGATAAAAGGGTAAGAGAATGATAGAATGTGGGTAATTGTAAAGGGAGGAAGGCTGAAAGGGGACAAATTTCAGCGGAGAAAGAGGTAGTGGTAGTGAAGAAATTCTTTGTAGGATTTTTAGTTGTTCTTGGGGTGTACTTATATTTCCAAGGAAAGTCTGAAGGAATGGGCAAGTTAGTGAATGAGACAAGCTATGTTGACTCAGAAGAAGCAAAACAAATGAAACAAATTATTATAGAGGAAGCAAAGAAAGTCAATCTTCCAGAATGGATACCTCTTACAATTGCCGAACATGAAAGCCGGTTAAATCCAAGAAGTGTTGGAGATAACGGAACTTCATTCGGATTGTTTCAATTGCACCGTGGCGGTGGGCTTGCACCAGACCATTTAACTGATGAAGAGTTGAAAGATCCGCGCGCAAATGCGCAAATTGCAATGCCACATTTAATGAAAGGGTATAAGAGCGGGGTGCAAAAAGGTTTGACGGATTTTGAATTACTAAAATATGTAGCAAATACATCTGGATGGCCAGGGAATCTGGGTCCAGAGTGGACGGATAATAACATGAAGTATAACATCGGCTTAGAAGATGTGTACTATCGAAATAAAGGTGTAATCAAAGAGTAGGTTTTCTATACCTACTCTGTTTTTTTATGAATAATTGCATCTTTTTCGCTCGTGAAGTACGCCGCTAGTTGTATTTTTACGTCTTCTAGTTTTGTAGAAACTTGCGGTATTTTATATCCTACATACAATGGTGAGACGACGAACCTAGGAACAACTTTACAAATAATTTTTCCGTTTAAGTAATAGAAGAATAAGTTATAACTACTACATCCTTTATGGAAATCTGTCAGTATGTAACGTACAGTTTGCTGAATATAATTTGCTAGTTCATCTATGCA
Source organism: Bacillus sp. EE-W1 (assembly GCF_009760835.1). NCBI lineage: Bacteria > Bacillati > Bacillota > Bacilli > Caryophanales > Bacillaceae > Bacillus > Bacillus sp. EE-W1. Next base: position 11,548 of record NZ_WIPE01000009.1, read on the forward strand.
CCCGATATCTTCAATGATGATATTAAATTCAGTAAAACCGATAATAGGACGATCTGAAATATTGAGTTCAATGCGTTCGTTTTTTTGTACAATGACTCCTCGGAAGTTGTCCTGTTCTACGTTACCGAGATAGTCTACATATTTCATTCCGATAATTTGCATGTGTGCATGATGCAAACTCCCGCCTGAGAATGGACCGTGATTTTTGTATAAAATCACAGATGTGAATTCTTCATTCTTCTGTAAGTCTAACCAATGTTTAATGGAGAAACGAATTAGCGATCTTATATGTTCTTCTGTATATGTCGCAATGTGGTCTTTACAATTATCGGTTTCGATTAGCACCGTTTGAAATGTATCTTTTAATGTAGGGAATTTGTTTTTTAGCCAAATAATTGAGCCCTCAGTTGCTAAAATATCCGTTAAATTTTCTCTGTCACAAAAAGGACATGCAGAGCTTCTATTCCGAATGCTTTCTGGTTTTTGTTTGCCAATATCGTTTAAAAAGTATAGTTGTTGTGTATCCATTTGTATATATGCCCCTTTAAAATATGTGTAAAAATCCCGCTTAATACATTCGGGAAAAGGAGAAGGAAATCCTTTAAAAGGAATAGGAAAAATAAAAGACAAGATATCCTCATTACAATAGGGTACCTTGTCTTTTATTTTTTCTTTAATAATGTGTATGGATAATATAAATCATTTTTATTAGGTTTCTTTTTTCTATTTTTTATTGTGTATAAGGCAATTGCTTTACTTGCGATTACAATAATGGCTTTCTTCATATTCATTTACCCCTTTTTTATTGTTGGTTTAATTCTTGGCTAACTGCTTTTGCATCAACTAGAGCATGTAAAATCATTTTTACCATGTTCATCATATTCCTTCACTCCTTTTTATAGTTCATTTAGTTCTTTTACAACTGCTTGTCCGTTCACTAATACCTCAAAGATTGCTTTTACGATTTCTTTCATCATGATCGTTTCCTCCTTTTGTTTGGCTCTCTTGTTTACATCTTTATTGTATAGGGAGGTATCTTTTCGTACTATCGCTTTCCATTACGTGAACATAACAGTTTTGTAAGATTTGATGTCACTTATTGAAATGTTTAGTCTATCTTCATTATTTTCAGAAAAATGACTATTCAAACATGAAATGGGAAAGTATAATAAAGAAGTAAGTATTAAATTCCGTACGAAAGAGGTGAATGAGATGAAACGTTCTTTAGCTGCACGTGCCAAATTTTTAGATTATATCTATTTTTGTCGTGCGATTTTTCATGATGTAGTTGTTAACGGGATACGTCTGTCCTTTTTTAACAATTGCATAGTAGCTATTGAACGATAGAAATCTCTTCACCCATTTTTAATAAACGTGTGAAAAGGGAGCTATTTGGCTTCCTTTTTCTATGTCGAAAACCATGGGGAATGTTTCTTTCCCATGGTTTTTTATATTGAAAGGAGTACGGAAAATGACAATTTGTAGTGTGAATAATGTAACGAAATCTTTTGGTGGAAACATCATATTTGAAAATATATCGCTTGAAATAAAGAATGGTGAACGTGTTGGATTAGTTGGTCGTAACGGTAGTGGGAAGACAACAATCTTTCAGCTTCTAACTGGAATGGAAAGTTTGGATGCAGGAGCCATTCATATGAAGAAAGGTACACGTATTGGTCATGTGGCACAAATTCCGAAATTTGATGAGGGTATGACTGTATATGATGTATTGAGTTCCGCTTTTAAAACAGAAAAGGAATTGGAAAGAGAAATGCGTGCTTTAGAAAAAAATATGGCGGAAGAACGGGAACCATCTGCTTTACAAAAATTAATGGAGAGATACGGAGTAATCCAAGAAAAGTTTGCGTTTCTCGGTGGTTATGAAATAGAAGCGAATATGATGAAGGTAGCAAACGGTCTACAGGTGACAGAACTATTTCCACGATCATTTTTGGAGTTAAGTGGTGGGGAACAAACAAAGGTAAGTCTTGCATACATGCTATTGCAGAAACCAGATTTACTTCTATTAGATGAACCAACCAATCATTTAGACTTATTTGCCGTAGAGTGGCTAGAGCAATTTTTAAAAGAATACAATGGAACAGTTATGGTCATTTCACATGATCGCTATTTCCTTGATGAAGTTGTAACGAAGATTTTTGATTTAGAAGATGGAGAGATTCACGTGTATCATACGAACTATTCTCAGTTTGTTGACGAAAAGGAAGAACGGTTGCTTCAGGAGTTTCAGGCTTATCAAGAACAGCAAAAGAAAATAAAGAAAATGAAAGAAGCAATTAAGCGACTACGTGAATGGGCAAATCAGGCGAATCCTCCGAATGAAGGATTGCATAAGAGAGCGAGAAGTATGGAACGTGCACTGGAACGTATAGAGAAACTAAAGAAACCTATTTTAGAACGAAAACAAATGGGACTTCAGTTTGAAGGGCAAGAGAGAAGTGGGAAAGACGTTGTTTTAATGAAAGAAGTGAGTAAAGGTTTTGCTGGCCATCCTTTATTTAACGAAGCGAATTTACATGTTCGTTTTCAAGAGCGTGCGGCGATCGTTGGCCGTAATGGTACAGGAAAGACAACGCTACTAAAGTTATTATTAGAAGAAATAAAACCAGACGCTGGAGAAATTCGAATTGGTAGTAGTGTGAAAATCGGTTATTTATCACAGCATGCGTACGGAAATATGAAGAGTAATGTATTAGAGGCTTTCAGGGAATATGTAGCTGTAACAGAGGGAGAAGCGAGACATATATTAGCTAAGTTTTTATTTTATGGTCCAGCGGTGTTTAAGAAAGTAACGCAACTGAGCGGTGGAGAAAAAATGAGATTAAGACTTGCGCAACTTATGTATCAAGATATCAATTTTTTAATTTTAGATGAGCCGACAAACCATCTCGACATTGAATCAAGGGAAGTTTTAGAGGAAGCTCTTGAGCAATATAATGGGACGATTTTAGCTGTTTCACATGATCGTTATTTTTTAAATAAGTTATTTGAAAAGACGTATTGGATTGATGAGCATAAATTATTTGAGTTTGCAGGGAACTACGCATGGGCTCGTCAAAAGTGGGAAGAAAAGCTCGAGAAACAAGTAATAAAGCAGCAACGCCAAGGAAGAAAAAGTATGGCAACAGCTCCTGTAAAAAAGAAAGAAGTTAGGAATGTTGAGGATATTGAAACGGAGTTAATGCATGTAGAAGAGGATATATATATGCTTGAGTGTAAGATGGAACATGTAGTTGATGTTGAAATGCTTGAACAATTGTATGAAGAAAAAACGAAGAAAGAGTTGTTACGAGCGGATTTATATAATGAGTTAGAGAATATTGTGGAGTAAAAAGTAGAAAGCGAATCCCTTCAGCTTTGCTGAAGGGATTCGCTTTTTTATACTGATATTTTACTTTAAGAGAAAAATAAAAATTGTGTTTCACGTGAAACAGTAAATTTGATACATCTTTGTTCCGTAATTTGCATAGATTGTAAAACATAGATGATATTAGTTTTTTTGATCGGTTACTTATTTCCCGAGACATAAGTATGTGTAACAGCGAATCAGGATTGAAAATAAAAAAACAGAGTTACAGCTTTACACGCTGAACTCTGTTTTCTTTTTGTGTGGTATCTTCCCTTGTTGAAATGATAATAGCGATCCCGAGCATAATAAAAAAAGCTAAAAAGAGGACGAACTTTGGGAAGAATGGGAATAGTAATAGAGCCCCGACTATCATAATTGTTAATAATACGTAGTGCAGGACGTATTGGAATAGGTTGTCCATGTTTTCGCCCCCTTTTTGGTAATTGGTTATTAGTATTCTATGTTTCATACTGAACGAATAGAAGTGAATTTTTAATTTTTTAATAAGAAATAAAAGAGAACGATTGACATGTTTAAAGGAAAGGAATAATCTTGAAATTAATTCATACTATTTTTATAGGAAAAATAAAGATAGCTACAGGGAGGAGGCCTATGTTCCTGCATCGATAAAAATTAGGAAGGTAAAGGTGAGAGGGCAATGAAAAATACTTTTAAAGGAGCACTTGCTACATTTCTTAGTGTATCGGTATTACTAGCCGGATGTGGTCAAGAGGAAGCAAGTACAAATGAAGCCGGGAACGTACCAAAAGTAAAAGATGAATTTATTAAAGCAAGCGACAAAGCAAAAAGTCCTACAAAAGTAAAAGAAAGAAAAGATACTTTTGTAGTTGGAATGCCAAGTCCTGGAGGGATATTCCTTCCGCACTTTATGGAGAATGGATGGGATGGTAACATAACGCAAGCTATCTTCGCGCCCCTTGTTGGGCTGGATAAGGAAGGAAAGCCAATTCCAATATTAGCGAAAAAGTGGGAGATTTCGGAGGATCAGCTTACATATACATTCCATTTGAAAGATGATTTAAAGTTTAGTGATGGTTCACCGTTAACTGTAGATGATGTAGCATTTACATTAACGTTATTACATGATCCAACTTATAGTGGTGCGACTGATATAAGCCAAACAGCAATAAAAGGTGGGCAAGCTTATAAAGAAGGAAAGGCAACCTCTATTGAAGGAATTCAAATCATTGATCCGAAAACAATTACGATTACGACTGAAAAGGTAAATGCTCAAACATTATCATTAATCGGTGGAGAAGTTATATCTAAAGCTTATTATGGGAGAGAGTATAAACAAGGACACTTGGAGTACTTAAAAGAGTTATATGGAAAGCCGGTGGGAGCAGGAGCTTATAAATTGGATAAATATATTCCTGGTCAAGAGGTTCGATTTGTAGCAAATGAAAATTATTTTGAAGGAAAACCGAAGATTGAGCACTTTATTTATAAAATTACAAAGGGTGATACGAAGTTACAACAATTTCAAGCAGGAGAAGTAGATTATGATGGTTTTACGACAAACGTGGAGACCATTGAGCAATTAAAAGATTTAGGTTTTGCTAATATTAATGTGTATACAGGAAGCTCTTATGGCTACATTAAAATGAATTATAAGAAGCCATACTTTAAAGATAAACGTGTCCGCCAAGCATTTATTTACGGATTAGAGCGTCAAAAGGTTATTGATACGTATTTCCAAGGATATGCGTCACTCGTTAATGTACCGATTACGCCAGTTTCATGGGCGTATACAGAAGAGGGCATTAATAAATATGAGTATAATTTAGAGAAGGCGAAGAAATTACTGGATGAGGCTGGATGGAAAGCGGGTTCGGATGGAATTCGTGAAAAAGATGGACAAAAATTGAAAGTAAGTTATTTTGCCTCATCAGCAAGTAAAATAAATGATGTAATGATTCCTGTGATGAAAGAAGATTATAAAAAGTTGGGTGTAGAGTTTAACCCAGAATATATGGACTTTAATACGATGATTTCAAAAGTGATAAAAGGTGATTATGATTTAGCGATGGTATCTACGCCAATGATTGATGATCCGAGCGGAACGATTGAAGAGTTTGTTTCAACAAGTAAACGAAATTATGATGGATATTATAATCCGAAAGTAGATGAATTAGCTAAGCAAGCATTAGAAACGTTGGATATTGAAAAGCGAAAAGAAATTTATAAAAAGTTATATCAAGAATTAAGCGAAGACCCGCCTGTAATCTTCTTGAATAATAGCAAAGTGGTGTCTGCACATAATGCACGAATTCAAGGATTACAAGAAGATAACTATAACGGTATTTTATTAAGTTTACCTAAATTAAAGATAGAATAAAAATTTTCAAAATATTTATTTAGAAAGAATTGACAAAATATAACTGACGATATAAGCTAATAACCATAAAGTCTACTGGAAAGGTCGGAATAGGATTGTTACCCCTCAAAAACATCTATTTTTTTACGATTAAAACCGACTTTTCCGATTGACTATAAAATATTGCTGTGGGAGGCATACATAAGGCAAGCAATTCATAAGGTTTAATTATTAAAAAAGTTAGGGTGGGGACAATGAAGAAAAAGACAAAAAAATGGGCTGGTGTATTTTCAGTATTATTGAGTAGTTCGCTTGTGTTATCTGCTTGTGGGGGACAGGAAGATACGGCTTCTACAGAACCGGTAAAAAAGCAGGATTTAAAAGACGCTAAGATTGAATCAATTCCAGCTACAGATAAAAAGAAAAGTCCAGAGAAAGCAAATCAGCGAAAAGATACTTTTATTACAGCCATTTCTAAGCCAGGGGGAGTTTTCCTTCCATATTTCCAAGAGAATGGTTGGGATGGAAATGTAACATCTGTTATTTTTGCGTCACTAGTAGCAACAGACAAACAAAGTAAACCTATTCCGGATCTTGCAGAAAAATGGGATATTTCTGCTGACCAGTTAACATATACATTCCATTTACGTAAAAACCTAAAATTTAGTGATGGTTCGCCTTTAACGGCGGAGGACGTAGCATTTACATTAACACTACTTCATGATAAAGCGTATGAAGGTGGAATGGATATTGCCCAGTATGCTGTTAAAGGTGGCAAAGAATATAAAGAAGGAAAAGCAACTTCTATTGAAGGAATTCAAGTTGTTGATCCACAGACAATTAAAATTACAACTGAAAAAGTTAATTCACAGGCGCTAACTAATTTAGGTGGCCCAGTGCTATCAAAAGCTTATTATGGAAAAGATTATAAACAAAATACAAGTTTAGACTATTTAAAAGCATTATATGGGCAACCAATTGCAGCGGGTCCATATAAATTTGAAAAATATGTTCCAGGTCAAGAAGTACGCTTTGTTGCTAATGAAAATTATTATGCAGGTAAACCAAAAATCAAAAACTTTATTTACAAAATCACATCAGGTGATACTGGATTCCAATTATTCCAAACAGGTGAACTGGACTATAGTGGATTTAGAGCAAATCCTGAGAATATAGACCAATTAAAAGGATTAGAGTTTGCAAATATTAATCTTGAGTCATCAAGTGATATTGCTTATATCTATGTAAATAATAAGAAATCGTATTTGAAAGATAAGAAGGTACGTCAAGCACTTACTTATGGATTAGACCGTAAGAAGTATGTGGATACAGCTTTACAAGGATATGGATCTGTTGCTAACGTACCAATTGCGCCAGTTTCATGGGCATATACAGAAGAAGGTATTAATAAATATCCACACGACGTAGAAAAGGCTAAAAAATTATTGGATGAGGCTGGTTGGAAAGTAGGTTCTGACGGGGTTCGTGAAAAAGATGGTCAAAAACTAAAATTAACATACTACGCATCAAATACAGGTAAAACAAATGATATCTTTATTCCAATTGCAAAAGAAAGTTACAAAGAAATCGGTGTTGAATTAAATCCAGAGTTGATGGACTTTAATACGATGCTTTCAAAAGTAGGAAAAGGTGACTACGATTTAGCGGCAGTTTCAACACCAGGAATTAGTGATCCAAGTGAAGTTGTAAGTGATTACTTATCAACTAATCCAAAAAGTGATACGGGTTATAACAACCCGAAAGTAGATGACTTGATTGTAAAAGGTATAGGGACGACAGATATTGAAAAACGTAAAGCAATTTATAAAGAACTGTATAAAGAGTTAAGTGATGATCCACCAGTTATTTTATTAAACTATCGTAAACTACTTTATGCTCATAATGCACGTATAAAAGGAATTGATCCAGAAAAGTACGATAGCATTAGTTCCAACTTACCAGTGTTATCTATTGAACAATAAGGGTTGACCTAAATAATAGAAGGCGTTTTTTCATACAGCGATGGGATAGTAGCTGTTTTGAAAAAATGTTCTTCTATTTTTAAGTAAATAGGATTGGGGAGACAAAAGGTGAAAACATATATCGTTCGTAGGTTCCTTCAAATGATCCCTACATTGTTTGGTACATCTATTATTATTTTTTTCTTATTTGCACTTTTGCCGGGGGATTATATTGATTCAAATCCTAAGTTAACACCAGAGAGAGCTCAAGAGTTAAGGGAATTGTATGGCTTAAACAAACCAATTATTGAAAGATATTTTCAATGGTTAGTGAATGCTTTGCATGGTGATTTTGGATTTTCTCTACAGTATCAAGAACCTGTAACTTCATTACTTAATAAATTTATTTGGAATACATTTATCGTTGCTGTTGCAGCTTTATTTTTCACTTGGATTATTGCTCTTATTATTGGGGTTATTTCTGCAACAAAGCAGCACTCTTGGTTTGATAGATTGGTAACAATCGGTGTCTTTGCAGCAATGTCATTTCCATCATTCTTTATCGGATTATTTTTAATTAAATTATTAGCAGTTGATTTAAAGTTATTACCTATTGGTGGCATGATTGATATTGGAAGTAACTCAACAGGAATAGCATACATATTAGAAGTATTACGTCATATGATTCTACCTGTATTTATTTTAACGCTTCTTGGTGTAGGATCATTAACACGATATTTTAGAACTAGCATGTTGGATGTTGTTAGGCAAGATTATATTCGTACTGCTCGTGCAAAAGGTTTAAAAGAAAGAACCGTTATTTATAAACATGCATTGAAAAATGCAATTTTGCCAGCAATTACATTACTTGCTTTTGAATTACCTGGTTTATTTTCAGGAGCGATTATTATTGAACAGATTTTTAATTGGCCAGGGATTGGGAGTATTCAATTAGAAGCATTAAACTTCCGTGATTATACGGTATTAATGGCCTTTACAATGTTTCTTTCTTGTTTAACAATTATGGCTAATTTCTTAGCTGATATTGTATATGCGTTTGTTGATCCAAGAATTCGATTGAAGTAAGGGGGGGGAAAGATATGGAGACTATTACACCAATAATAGAGAAAAAGAAAGAACGAAAAAAGAGAAATGAATCATCACCATGGCGTCAAGCGTATAAAAAAATTAAGAAAAATAAGATGGCACTGTGTGGCTTATACGTTTTAATATTTATGTTTTTATTTAGTTTTATCGGTCCAATCTTTTCGCCGTATGCTGATGGGAAAGTACAAGTAACACAAATTAATAAACCACCCAGCCTGTCACATTGGCTTGGAACAGACCAGTTGGGACGGGATATTTTAACTAGACTTATGCAAGCAGGGCGTATTTCATTAACAATTGGTTTAGCGTCGATGCTATTATCCGTTATACTAGGAGCTTTATTAGGAGCAATTGCTGGTTTTTATCGAGGGGTTGTAGATCATTTAATTATGCGTGTTGCGGATGTGTTAATGTCCATTCCGGGATTACCGCTACTTATTATAATGGGAGCAATTTTATCAGAATGGAAATTACCATCGGAATACCGTTTATATGTTGTAATGATTATTTTAAGTTTAGTAGGATGGCCAGGACTTGCCCGGCTTGTGAGAGGACAAATTTTAACATTGCGGGAGCAAGCCTTTATGCAAGCAGCAGATGTATTAGGATTAAAGGATTCTCGAAAAATTATTCATCATTTAATTCCTAACGTCTTTCCGTTGCTTATTGTTGTAGCAACTTTGGGTGTTGCAGGTTCAATTTTGAGTGAATCCGCGCTAAGTTACTTAGGTCTCGGCGTCGTCCCACCTACACCATCATGGGGGAATATGATTAGCGCAGCTAACTCATTAATTGATTTCCAAAAGCGGCCGTGGTTATGGATTCCGCCTGGCTTCGCAATCTTTATAACAGTTGTATCAATTAATTTACTTGGTGATGCACTTCGTGATGCGTTAGATCCAAAGATGAGACGGTAGGTGAGAAGGTATGAGTAAAGCGGTAGTAGAGCTGAAAGACTTACAAACACACTTTCAGACAGAAGAAGGAACAGTAAAGGCTGTGAATCATGTTAGTTTTACAGTTCGAGAAGGTGAAACGGTTTGTGTTGTAGGCGAATCGGGTTGCGGGAAAAGTGTAACAGCTTTATCTATTATGGGACTTATTGCTGAATCAGGCAGTGTGGTAGGTGGAGATATCTTATATGAAGGAAAAAGTCTTTTAGGAATGAAAGAGAAAGAGCTTCGTAGTTTACGAGGAAATGATATTGCGATGATTTTCCAAGAACCGATGACATCGCTAAATCCTGTCTTCACTGTAGGTGAACAAATTGTAGAGACGTTAAGAGAGCATGAATTACTTAGCAAAAATGAAGCGTATAAGAAGGCAATTGAGTTAATTCGTAAAGTTGGTATAGCTCGTGCGGATGAAATCGTCCATTCTTATCCGCACGAACTGAGTGGTGGCATGTTACAACGTATTATGATTGCTGTTGCACTTAGTTGTAATCCGAAGTTATTAATTGCGGATGAACCGACAACGGCTCTTGATGTTACGATTCAAGCTCAAATATTAGACTTATTAAGACAAGTAAAAGAAGAATTTAAAACATCCATTTTATTAATTACACATGATTTAGGCGTTGTAGCTGAGATGGCTGATTACGTTGTCGTTATGTATGGCGGGAAAGTTATTGAAGAGGCACCAGTACTAGAAATATTCCAAAATCCGAAACACCCGTATACGAAAGGGTTGTTGAAATCAAAACCAGTGATGGGAAAACGAATAGATAAATTATATTCTATTCCAGGGCAGGTTCCTAATTTAGTTGGTTTGGATGAATTTTGCTACTTTAGCGGTCGTTGTGAGCATTGTATGGAAATATGTAAAGAAGAAGCGCCAAATCTGAATGTACATGATGAGAATCATAAAGTAGCTTGCTGGTTATATGAGGAGCGTGCGGGAGAATGAGTGAACCATTATTAGAAGTAAAAAACTTAAAAACATATTTCCCAATTAAAGGCGGCATATTTAGTAGAACGATTGGACATGTGAAAGCAGTTGATGGAGTAAGTTTTACTATTAATAAAGGCGAAGTGTTCGGTCTCGTTGGTGAATCAGGAAGCGGAAAAACGACGATAGGAAAAACAATTTTACGTCTCGTTCAAAAAACGGAGGGAGAAGTGAAGTTTAAAGGACACGATGTTCATTCTCTATCAAAAGAGGAATTGAGAAAACATCGTCCTAATATGCAGCTTGTGTTTCAAGATCCATTTAGCTCATTAAATCCGAGAATGAGGATTGGAGAAGCACTTGGCGAGCCGATGTTGGCTCACGGACTAGCGACGAAAGAAAATGTTCGTGAAAAAGTGACAGAAGTATTAGAGTTATGTGGCTTAGCCCCATATCATATTGACCGGTATCCTCATGAGTTTTCTGGTGGACAACGTCAGCGTATCGTTATCGCAAGAGCTATGGTATTAAATCCGGAATTTATAGTAGCTGACGAACCTGTGGCAGCACTAGATGTATCTATTCAAGCACAGATCATTAATTTATTTAGTGAGTTACAGGAGAAAAAGGGACTATCTTATTTGTTCATTTCTCATGATTTAAGCGTAGTAGAGCACTTATGTACGAAAATTGGAATTATGTATTTAGGAACGATTGTGGAAACAGCGCCGCGTGATGAGTTATTTACGAACCCACTGCATCCGTATACAAAAGCATTGTTATCAGCTGTGCCAATACCAGATCCAACAGTGAAGCGAGAGCGGATTATACTAGAGGGTGATATTCCAAGTCCAGCAAATCCACCTTCGGGTTGTCGCTTTCATACACGTTGCCCGTTTGCAACAGATATTTGTAAACAAACGGTACCAGAATTCCGTAATGTTGGTGAAGAGCATTTTGTTGCTTGTCATCATGTATAAAAGAAAAGGACCCTTTCAAATTGAAAGAGTCCTTTTTTTATTTACTAGATGAAGTTTGTTTCAATACAAATTTCTCGATTGCGTGAGCAACACCATGCTCATTATTTGTTAATGTTACGACATCACATAGTTTTTTTACATCTTCTTCAGCATTTCCCATTGCAACTGATAAGCCAGCTACTTGTAACATTGGCACATCATTAAAGTTGTCCCCGATCGCAATAGTATCTTCAATTGGTATATTGAAATAAGCAGCCATTTCTTGTAGACCGTTCCCTTTATGACCGTGCTTATCCATAATTTCTACATTAGTAGGAGCTGATGCCGTAACTGAAATATCAGTGTCTTCTTGTAACATGCTTAATAGCTGTGCACGATGCGCTGCATTAAATGTCAAAATGAAGAATTTAGATATTTCTAATTCTGGATTATTTACAACATCTTCTATTTTTTGGAAATCAGTAATTAAGTTTGATTTCTTTTGTTTTTCTGTAATTCTTTCAAGTTCTTCAAGTGTAACATCTAGTGCATGCTTGTTTTCTTCGAACGCTTGCATGACTTGATCTTGCCATGTATATGGAGAATAAACTCCTTTATTCGTATATAGCTTATAAGGAAAACCTTCAGATTCTAGTAATTTTGCAAGCTTGTATACTTTATCGTTTTGTAAACAACGCGAGTTAATTACTTTTCCATCCACATAAACAATTGCCCCATTGCTCGCTCCAACTGGAAGAGATAGTTTATATTCTTCCAATAATTTTAAAGCATCCTCTTTTGCACGACCAGAACAAATCATGACTATATGACCAGCCTCTTTTGCAGTTTGGATAGCTTGTAAGTTCTCCTTGGAGATTTCAAGATTAGATGATAGTAGCGTACCATCCATATCTAATGCGATTAATTTCAAAATGACCACCTCTTTGTTTTTATTATACATAGTTATATAGAGGAAACATATAAACTTATCTTGGAAAGATCGTATTTTATCTTGCGTGAACCATCAGTAAAAAGTTGATAGGCGCCATCTTATTACTTTGAATATGCACTTTAATTTGTAACAAAAATAGAGGTAGGTATGAGGGTGTTTCGTTATATGACTGTAATATTACAATAACATTACAAACGTCAACTTAGTAGAAAGTGCATTAAAACAGGGGTTTTAAGGGTGTTTATAAAAAAACGTAAAAAAAGTGTAATAAAATTTACGTAATTATATTGCAACGTAACAATAGTTATGTTACATTAATGTTACAAACGTTACGTTAATAACTTTAATGTAACGCTAACATAAAAACTATGAAATAAACATTTCTTAGAAATTACATATAGATAACTTATTAAAAAGGAGGATACATAAAATGAAAGAGCAAGTATTACAAGTAACA
>NZ_WIPE01000139.1:0-4836 GCF_009760835.1 Bacillus sp. EE-W1
ATCTTGGTGTACTGATGAACAAGGGCATGCTATAAAACCTGCAGAAGATTATAATTATAATAGCCAATAGCTAAATTAAAGTATAAGATCAAAAAAATCTAATGATATTAATTTCAAGTACCTTTTATACAATGGGGGTACGGCACACATCCATCAACTTAAAGATGTGTGGTACTACCCCAATATATCACATTACAATTCTTGATACCTTAATTCTTATGTAACATAGCCACTTGACCATGTTACATAAGAATTTAAAATCTTGTTTTATTTAGCTTCCTAGAGATTCTAATATAAGTAAACCACTGATTGTTCAAATAAAGCGGTGTACTTATTTGTTTTTATAATAAAGCGCAAGTTGATGGATTCTATGAATATTGTGTATAACTATTCACTAAAAAAAGATGCGACTACCCAAAAAGTTAGTATTATTGAATTTTCAATTTGAGTATAAAATTCAGAAGGAAAGGAAATATAGAGATAGGATGTCTAAAAAACAATTTCTTAAAGGAAAGGAAGTTTATCATAGTGCTAGAAGATAAAAGGGACAAACTTGGAATAGCTCTTTCGGGTGGGGGATTTCGTGCTGCTTTTTTTCACCTTGGAGTACTAGCGAAATTGGCTAATCTAGGATTACTTCGTTATGTGGAAACTATCTCTACTGTATCGGGTGGTTCTATAATTGGAGCATTATACTATCTTCATATAAAGAAATTACTTGAGCAGAAAACAGATGATCAAATTAGAGATGAAGATTATCAAGAAATCATTGCGAAAATTGAAGTTGATTTTCTTCAGTCTGTTCAATGTAATTTTCGATTACGTACTTTTCTTAACCCATTAAAAAACTTAAAAATGAGTTTACCCAATTATTCTCGAAGTGATTATATAGGTGAACTATATGATAAATATTTATACCGAAGAGTACTTAATCCTAATAATAATATTCCAATAAAAATGAAGGATCTAAAAATAAATCCGCTAGGTGAAGACACTTCTTTCAATCCAATTATAGGAAACAGAAGACGAAAAACAAAAGTACCCATTTTAGTAATGAACGCTACGGTTTTAAATGATGGACATAATTGGCATTTTAGTGCAGAGAATATGGGAGAGACAAATTTAGTAGAGTTAGATGAGACAATTGATAAGAACCTCAGGCTTAAACCAGTAAAATCATATGAGAATGTATATAGACATGGATGTTTTGAGCTAGGATGGGCAGTTGCTGCTTCCGCATGTCTTCCGGGTGTTTTTACCCCACTTGCTATCAGTGGTCTTTATGATAAAGGGGTACGTGTCCAATTAGTTGATGGTGGTGCACATGATAACCAAGGATTAATTGGGGTATTGAATGATGAATTAAAATGTACCCATTTTATCATTAGTGATGCATCTGGACAACTAAACGATGAAAAAGAGCCTGGTATCCAGATACCTAGCGTTTTAAAACGAACTAATGGGATTCTTATGGATCGTATACGTGAGCAACAACTTTCAAGGATTATAAAAGAGCACTCAGATAATGTAGCTCTTTTACACTTAAAAAAAGGATTACCCATTAAAGAGATTTCCTATTTTGATAAAAATCACAAACTTCACGATAAAACAATATCACGTAAAACTGAGACACCTTCTGAAACCTTTGGTATTAATGAAGAAGTACAAGATTCTCTTTCAAAGGTCAGGACGGATTTAGATTCTTTTTCAGAAGTGGAAGCGTATTCCCTCATGCTAGATGGTTATAAAATGAGTGAATATCAGTTCGAAATAACAAACATTAAAAATTTAATTAGTAATACATCTTTAAGAGAGAAGGAATATCAATTTTTTAAGATGGAAAAATGGGTCTCATCTTCAATTACTGATTCCTATTATGAAAAAATTCTTAACGCCGCTAGCCAGAGGGTTTTTAGAACTTTTAAGCTAAGCATGGCGGTAAAGATTATCATGATTCTATTAATTATATGCTTCGGCTTTGCTTTAGTTTACTTTTATGGTTCTAGCTTCGAACAGTGGAGAAATGAGTCTGTTACAAAAGGACACATATTGTTTTCGTTTTTATTTCTAATTTGCTTATTTATTTTTTATTGGAATAGGTATGGTGGTGCTTCATACGAAAATCAATTTTTACAGTTCTTACTAAGTGGCCTACCAACAGCCATTGTTTCATTAATGGGGAGTGTCTTCATTTGGATTCATCTTCTTACATTTAATCGATTATTTTTATATTTAGGAAGTATTACATATTTTGAAAAGAAACAAGTTATAAAGAAAAAATAAAATGTTATAGTTTTGTTCTTTATTTTTTTAACCTTATTATTAGGTACGAAATGAATGTAGTACAGCGTAAGTTTACACTTATGTACAATTAAGGGGATTTTTCAAGAAAATAAGGTGAAATCTTTGCTATTAAATGAAATATTCTTCAATGAGCACATAAAAAGGAAGGCACTTTTGTGAGTTCCTTCCTTAAAGAATATTCATAAAAAATACATTCTTCACTATAAATCGATCTTCTGCATTAGATATACTAATTAGGGATTATTCAAAAACAAACAGCTAATTATGAGGATGTAGATATTTTCAAGAAAAATTCTTCTAATTTCCCTCGAAATTCATCAAGCTCACGTAGAGGTTGCTTCATTTGTGAAAGGCGAAAAGCGGTATACTCGGCATAGCCTCGTTCAAGATTGGTGTCTATATTAGTCAACATTGCACAAAATTGGTAAGCTGTGAGCGCGTCTATTTCAGCCATAGCTCCATTACTCGCGCCTACGCGCATAAGAAAACGATTGATTATGACGTCTTGTCGAGTGTCTATGTTTGAAACCACAGACGGATGCCATTCTTTTGCATTTGCGAACGTAGCATGTGTATTGAAGCAAACACTAATCAAATTATTAGAAGGTATAGACAACTGGTATTTACCATCATTATCAGTGAATGTGTGACTTACATAATTCCGATCTTGAAATACTAACACTTTAATGTTAAGAATCGGCTCTCTATTATACCCTTGTACTTGTCCAGAAATTGAAATATTTTCAGGCATTAGAATCCCTCCACTTTTAAAAATGTTATTCCTTCTAAAAATTAGAATACCCAGTAAGGACTATTTTATAAATGAATAGATACTAGCCTTTACCTTAATAAGGTTAGAAGAAAAGCAAAAATATCGTTATTTTCAGAGAACGTTTTCCAGTTTTCTCTTTATCATAATTTAAAGTTTTTGAGAAAGAATAAACAATATAAATTGATGGCGGTGATTGAAATGACTGTTACATTAGAAATTTTATTAGAGCGTTCTATTAGGAATATGAAAGATGGTATTCATATTATTGTTAAAGAATCTGCATTGGAGCTTATTAAGCGCGCCTATGAAGAAAATATAAATGCTGAAATTACCTCTGGTTTTAGAAGTATGGAAGAACAGGCAGCTTTATTTGGTCAAGGGAGAAAAACATATATTTATAATGGAAAAGAATATGGTGATTTAAGTAAGCCAATAGTAACGCATGCAAAACCTGGACAATCTAACCATAATTTTGGGATAGCAATTGACTTTGTTTTAATGAGTGAGGATGGTAGTAAACCTCTTTGGGAAGTTAACGATAAATGGATGCGAGTAGTAGAAATCGGAAAGGAATTGGGGTTTGAATGGGGAGGAGATTGGATATCATTTAAAGATAATCCACATTTAGAAATGAAGAATTTAAAACCTAATTCCACTCGGCCAATTCTACGTATTGGTGATACAGGGGAATTTGTTATACAACTTCAAGGAGCACTTAAGAGAGCCGGATTTTTTACAGAAACAAGTGATGGAATCTTTGGTGAAAAGACAAAGCAAGCAGTTATAGAATTTCAATTAGCATTTAATCTAGCTGCTGATGGAACAGTAGGGCCAATTACGTGGGATGCTCTTGATAGGCAATAGGGCAACAGAGTGGATAAAAAGATTGCAGGAAGCTCTGTTCTTACGGTTAACTCACCTGTAGTTTTAAAAATATTTAATTATTTCCTATTAACGGAATATAATTACAGGGCACCGTAGTTTATGACACCGTTATAAATTGAATGTTGGCATCTAGTATACCAGCATCATTGGCAGTTTTTTCTGAGTGAATTTTAAAAAAAACTATCTTATTGAGTAGAAAGTCAAGGTGAAAGGGATGCAATTAAGAAACCCTAACAATATACAAGGCATTGATGTTTCACAACATCAAGGTGATATTAGCTGGTCTGCGGTTTTTGGGGCAGAAAAGTCATTTGCTTATATAAAAGCAACAGAAGGTGCAACCGTTAAAGATACAAAATTCGATTTCAATTATATAGAAGCAAAAAATGCAGGCCTTTTCGTTGGAGCTTATCATTATGCGTTTCCAGAATCAGAGAATGATGCAATTTCAGAAGCAAATTATTTTGTAGATACAGTTAATAGTGCTGGAGGTTTCGAAGGGAATTTGCCCCCTGCACTTGATCTTGAAACCAATCCAGGGGGATTGAATAAAGACCAACTTTCTGAATGGGCTAGATTATGGATCGAACATGTTAGGGATAGAACGGGTATCCAACCTATTTTATACACATATTTAGATTTTGGACAAAGAAATATTAATGAATCATTGGGAGAGTATCCATTATGGTTTGCACGTTATGGAGTTCAGCAACCCGAAGATTGTGTAGGATGGAAGAAATGGAAATTTTTACAATACACTGATAAGGGTGAGGTTTCTGGAATCTTCGGAAGAGTTGATTTAAATGAATTTGATGGAACCATAGAAGAGTTAGAAAGTGGAAATATTATATAGTACTTAGAGAACTAAGTAAATT
>NZ_WIPE01000003.1:0-30362 GCF_009760835.1 Bacillus sp. EE-W1
AAACACAAGTCTTTTGACTTGTGTTTTTTTCTGTTTTCAAACAGTACGAAAAAAGAAGTAATGGTAATACAAACACGTTGCCCAAGGGTTAATCATATTATATAAGAGATGGATGTATATTTTTCTGTAAATTGTTAAGGAATAGAAGTATAAAATATGTCCATTTAAATAGGGAGGGAAGGTTATGAAAGCACAAAATGAAGTTTGTATTGTTTGTGAGACAGAAAGAAAAGAAGGGATATATGTTTATAATAATTTAATATGTTATGAATGTGAAAAGGATATGGTGAATACGGAGACAAATGATCCGAAGTATATATATTATTTAAAACAGCTTCGGAAATTAGAAGTATCATATTTTTAAATAGGCATATGCCTATTATTTTTTTTGTTCTGTATAATAGAGGAAGAATGAACTAATAAGGAAGAGATATAAATGAATCAAAATCGCATACCTTTATATGAGGCATTAACAGGGTTTAAAGAAAGAGAGCCGTTATCCTTTCATGTTCCAGGTCATAAAAATGGTTTAAACTTCCCTCAGGAAGCTGTAGGGGAGTTTAAAGATATACTATCTATCGATGTAACTGAGTTGTCAGGGTTAGATGATTTACATAGTCCGTTTGAATGTATAGATGAGGCACAACAGTTATTAGCTGATGTATATGGAGTGAACAAAAGTTATTTTTTAATTAATGGTTCAACGGTAGGGAACCTAGCAATGATTTTGTCTTGTTGTGGAGAACATGATATTGTTCTTGTACAAAGAAATTGTCATAAATCAATTATTAATGGTTTAAAATTAGCGGGCGCAAATCCAATTTTTTTAGATCCATGGATTGATGAAGCTTATAATGTACCAGTGGGAATTCATGATGAAATTATTAAGGAAGCAATTGAAAAATATCCAAATGCTAAAGCACTCATTTTAACGCATCCTAATTATTATGGTATGGGGATGGATCTAGAGGCAAGCATCGCTTATGCACATGCACATAAAATCCCTGTTTTAGTAGATGAAGCACATGGAGCCCATTTTTGTTTAGGGGGAGTATTTCCAAAGTCAGCATTAGCATATGGTGCAGATATTGTAGTTCATTCTGCACATAAAACATTACCCGCGATGACAATGGGGTCCTATTTACATATAAATAGTCGCTTAGTGAAAGAAGAAAAAGTTTCTACCTATTTAAGTATGCTACAATCTAGTAGTCCATCGTATCCAATTATGACTTCTCTTGATATTGCACGCTTTACAATAGCACGTATAAAAGAAAAGGGACATGATGAAATTGTCGAGTTTTTACGGGGATTTAAAGACGAATTGTGTTCTATTCCACAAATAGCTATTTTACAATATCCATTACAAGACGAGTTAAAGGTTACTGTACAGACACGTTGTCAGTTATCAGGATACGAATTACAGTCTGTATTTGAAAAGGTCGGTATATATACAGAAATGGCGGATCCATATAATGTCCTATTTATTTTGCCCTTGCAAGTAAATAAGGGGTATATGAAGGCTATAGAGATGATCCGAGAGGCATTGCAATATTATGAGGTGAAAGACAAGAAGGAATCTATTCGTTATACTTATAAAGGAGAATTTTCTCCTTTACCGTATACATATAAACAACTGGAAGGATATGAAACAAAAGTAGTATCTGTAGAAGAAGCAGTTGGGATGATAGCGGCAGAAATGGTAATTCCGTACCCACCTGGAATTCCATTGATTATGTATGGAGAAAGAATTACTTCAGAACATAAAGAGCAAATTATGTATTTAGAGCAATCAGGCGCTCGTTTTCAAGGTAGCACGAAATATATGAAAGTGTATGATATAGAAAGTAGGTTTTAGAATGAAGGGATTATTTGTAACAATTGAAGGTCCAGAAGGTTCGGGTAAAACAACGTTAATTAAAAGTTTATTGCCGTACTTTGAACAAAAAGAACAAAAGGTAATGGCGACGAGAGAACCAGGTGGCATTGCAATTTCAGAGGATATTAGAACAATTTTACATAAACAAGAATATACGATGATGGAGGCACGTACAGAGGCGCTTCTGTATGCTGCTGCACGTAGACAACATTTGGTGGAAAAGGTTATGCCGGCACTTAACGAGGACTACCTTGTATTATGTGATCGTTTTATAGATAGCTCTTTAGCGTATCAAGGATATGCAAGAGGATTAGGTATGGATAAAGTATTTGAAATAAATCGTTTCGCAACAGAGGACTGTATGCCTAGTTTAACGATTTACCTAGACATTGAACCAGAGATTGGTTTAGCTCGCATTGAAAAAGATGCAGGACGTGAAGTGAATCGATTAGATATGGAAGATATCTCTTTCCATAAACGTGTCCGTGAAGGATATTTACAAGTTGTAGAACATTTCTCAGATCGTATTGTATTGGTAAATGCTGATCAACCAATGGAAAAACTTATAGAAGAAGTTGTTCAGATTATAGAAGATAAATTGTTATAATAGAAGGAAAGAATGAAATAAGTGAGGTATGCATTATGACGAAGACGTGGGAGCAGCTTTCTGCTATACAACCCATCGGTGTAAAAATGTTGATGAATAGCATTGCAAAAGAGCGTATATCCCACGCTTACTTGTTAGAGGGAGGGAAAGGGACTGGAAAGTTTGCAACGGCAATTCAAATGGCAAAGAGTTTCCTCTGTTCTGGGCGGAATGGGGTAGAGCCTTGTCACATATGTACAAATTGTAAGCGAATTGATTCAGGTAACCACCCTAACTTACATATTGTAAAACCAGACGGATTATCTATTAAGAAGCAGCAAATTCATGATTTACAAGAAGAGTTTTCAAAAACAGGATTAGAAGCAAATAAAAAAGTATATATTATTGAGCACGCAGATCGTATGACAGCAAATGCAGCGAATACACTTTTAAAATTTTTAGAAGAACCAAGTAGTGATACAACAGCTATTTTACTTACTGAACAAAGTCATCAAATTTTAAATACGATTTTATCTCGCTGTCAAGTTGTTACATTTAGACCGTTACCTACGGAATCTTTAATTAGAAGATTACAGGATGAAGGTATTACGGCATCTTTATCGACACTTGCTGCGCAACTCACGAATAGTTTTGATGAAGCTTTAGCTTTATGTAGTGATGAATGGTTTGCACAAGCACGAGCTTTAGTGATAAAATTATGTGAAGCGCTCGAAAAGGATAAAGCCTCTATTTTTTTTGTACAAGAAAAATGGGGGAAACACTTTAGAGAGAAAGAACAATTACAGCAAGGTTTAGATATGTTGCTCCTTATTTATAAGGATTTATTATATGTTCAACTTGGAGAAGAAGATCGTCTTGTTTTTCATGAGCAGAAAGAGATGTTTGAATCTTTCTCCTATGCTCAGAAGCGCATTGTATCAGCTCTCTTTAATATATTAGAGGCAAAAAATAGAATCAACGCTAATGTAAATGCGCAGCTTGTGTTCGAACAGTTAGTGTTGCGGTTGCAGGAGGGATGACCGTTTTGTATGATGTAGTAGGTGTTCGCTTTAAGAAGGCCGGAAAGGTGTATTACTTCGATCCGAATCAGTTCGATATCTCTGAAAATGAGTTTGTAATTGTAGAAACAGTAAGAGGTATTGAGTACGGAAAAGTAGTTATTACCAAAAAGCAAGTTGATGAAAACGACGTTGTATTACCGCTAAAAAAGGTTATTCGTATTGCAAATGAAAATGATCGTACCATTGTTGAAGAGAACAAACATGCTGCGAAAGAAGCATATCAAGTTTGTCAGCAAAAGGTAGTAGAGCATAATCTTGATATGAAACTTGTAGATGTAGAGTATACGTTCGATCGCAATAAGATTATTTTCTACTTTACTGCGGATGGTCGGATTGATTTCCGCGAACTAGTGAAGGACTTAGCGGCAATTTTTAGGACAAGAATTGAACTAAGACAAATTGGTGTTCGTGATGAAGCGAAGATGCTTGGTGGTATTGGTCCATGTGGTCGTATGCTTTGTTGTTCTACTTTTTTAGGAGATTTTGAACCTGTATCCATTAAGATGGCAAAGGATCAAAATTTATCATTAAATCCTGCAAAAATCTCTGGTTTATGTGGTCGCTTAATGTGTTGCTTAAAATATGAGAATGATGAATATGAGGCAGCAAAGGAACAACTTCCTGATTTAGATCAACGTATACAAACCCCGCATGGTACTGGCCGTGTTATCGGATTAAATATTTTAGAAAGATTAATTCAAGTGGAACTAGTAGACAAGGAACGGATAGTAGAATATACGTTAGATGAGTTAGTGAATAAAGGGGTCGTTTCGAGTCAAACCACAGATTAATGAGGTGGGTGCTTGTGGAGAAAAAAGATATTTTTGCATCGGTTTCTAGTATGGAAGAGCAAATTGGACATTTATACAAACAGTTGGGAGAATTAAAACAACATCTTGCAGAGTTGTTGGAAGAGAACCAACATATAAAAATGGAAAATGAAAATTTGCGACACCGCTTTGAAGAAGTGCAGATTAAGGAAAAACAAAAAACTCAAAAACGTAAAGAAGTGAAGCCGAAGACAACTGATATTGGCGAAGGCTACGATAATTTAGCAAGGCTATATCAAGAAGGTTTTCATATTTGTAATCTGCATTATGGAAGTGTACGTAAAGAGGGAGATTGTTTATTCTGCCTGTCATTTTTAAATAAAAAGTGAAATTACCTTTCCAATGATAATTGGAAAGGTAATTTTTTATACATGAGAGTAGAATGAAATATGTTTTTTTATTAGTAGAAGAAGAAATAGGGTAGGTTAAGTGTAAGAAAAGGAGTAACATATGAATTTATATGAAGATGAACGTTTAGATTACTTATTAGCGCAAGATATGAAGATTGTACAAAGCCCATCAGTATTCAATTTCTCGTTAGATGCTGTTTTACTTGCAGACTTTGCTTGGGTGCCGATTCAAAAAGGTAATGTACTTGATCTGTGTACAGGTAACGCAGTTGTCCCCCTTTTATTAAGTACAAGAACAAAGGGAAACATTACAGGTGTAGAAATTCAAGAACGTTTATATGATATGGGAATCAGAAGCGTTCAATACAATAAGTTAGAAGAAAGAATTCACTTAATACATGGGGATTTGAAAGATATGCCGGAGAAACTTGGACGTCATCAATATGATGTAGTTACATGTAATCCCCCTTATTTTCAAACACCTGCAACTTCTGAGAAAAATATGAATGAACATTTAGCGATAGCTCGTCATGAAATTATGTGTACATTAGAGGATGTTGTATCTGCAAGTAGTCAATTAGTAAAGCAAGGTGGGAAAGTAGCATTTGTACATCGTCCAGGTCGTTTGCTAGATATTGTTACATTAATGCGTAAATACAAAATTGAACCAAAGCGTGTACGATTTGTTTATCCTAAGGCAGGGAAAGAAGCGAATACATTGTTAATTGAAGGGATTAAGGATGGAAACGCAGATTTGAAAATATTGCCACCCCTTTTTGTATATGAAGAAAATAATGAATATACAAAGGAGATTCGTTCAATTTTATATGGAGAAGAATAAGCATTGTTTTTATGTAGTAGAGTGCTCTGACGGAAGTTATTATGCAGGATATACAAATCATATAGAGAAGCGGATTCAGACCCATAATAGTGGAAAAGGGGCTAGGTATACGCGTGCTAGACTTCCTGTTGTTTTAAAATACATAGAATTTCATGAAGATAAGCGTACAGCTATGCAAGCAGAGTATTATTTTAAGCAGTTAAATAGAAAACAAAAAGAAGAATATATGCAAAAAGGAGAACGCTATGTGGCAACAAAAAAGCTTTCAACAAAATGAAAAGGGAGTTTTATATTTAGTACCAACTCCTATTGGAAATTTAGAAGATATGACATTTCGTGCAATCCGAATTTTAAAAGAAGCTGATTTAATTGCTGCTGAAGATACGAGACAAACGAAAAAACTTTGTAATTATTTCGAAATTGAAACCCCCGTTATGAGTTACCATGAGCATAATAAGGAAGTAAGTGGTAAGAAAATATTAGGGAAGTTAGACGAAGGAAAGACTGTAGCACTTGTTAGTGATGCTGGTATGCCTTGTATTTCCGATCCAGGTTACGATATTGTTGTAGAGGCTGTAGCAGAACAGTATCATGTAATCCCGCTTCCTGGGGCAAATGCAGCCCTTACAGCATTAATTGCATCAGGTCTTGAAACAAAACAATTTTATTTCTATGGATTTTTACAAAGAAATAAAAAAGAAAGAAAAATGGAGTTAGAGAAGCTTCGTTATGTACAAACTACAATGATGTTTTATGAAGCACCCCATCGTTTAGATGATACTTTAATCTCGATGCAAGAAGTGTTGGGAAATAGAGAAATTGTATTATGTCGAGAGTTAACGAAAAAATTTGAGGAATTTATTCGTGGAACAGTTGAGGAAGCAATTGAGTGGACGAAACAAAATGAAGTTCGTGGCGAGTTTTGTATTTTAGTAGCTGGTTCAACGGAAGAACCTACCCCAGAAGAACAATGGTGGGAATCTATTTCTGTATATGATCATATTGAACATTATATAAACGAAAAAGGTATGAATTCAAAAGAGGCAATAAAAACAGTCGCTAAAGATCGAGATTTGTCGAAACGCGATGTATATCAAATCTATCATGTCGATAAAAAATAAGCTTCTCATAATTGAGAAGCTTATTTTGCTGTTTCGATATAATCTTGAAGTTCGTTTAAGATTCGCTCAGCGCCTTCTTTGCTTAAGATAATTTTACCTTCAGCTAGAGATAGGTTACCATCAGATACTTCACCAGTTACTTGGCAAGTCATGTTTGGCTTATATTTTTTTAAGATGATTTTCTCGTCATCAACGTAGATTTCAAGAGCATCCTTTTCTGCAATACCTAAAGTACGGCGTAATTCGATTGGAATTACTACACGACCTAATTCATCAACTTTACGAACGATACCAGTAGATTTCATAATTCTTTTCCTCCTAAAGAAATAGTTTATAAGTTTCGAGTCTATTTTCTAGATTCGTCATTTTTCGACAAAATACCCTATGGACATATGATACCAATCATTTACATTTCCGTCAATTCTTTAATTCTATATTTTTTAAAAAGATTTATAGATTTCTTACTTCTTATATATAATAGAATGAGAGTAATTTCTACTATTATTTAACTTTATTTTCAGAAAAATTTATAGATTGTAAGTAAGGACTGTATATTTTCTTGAAATATGAGCAATAGATGATAAAGATATTAAGTATTAACTCATTTTTATCCCACTATTTGCCAAGCAGTAAGATTCTAAATTTAAAATTTGGGTGGAGCAAAGAAGTTAAGTTGGAGTCGGATTGCTCGTAAAAGCCTGATTGGTGCGGGCTAATAATCCGCAGGAGTGAACACCCCCACACAGATTAAAGTTTCACTTTATATATAAGTTTTTGATATACTATTTATAAATACATATGAGGTTATCCGGGAGGTCCAAAACAATGACAGAGGAAAATAAGTCCTTTTATATTACTACCCCAATTTATTATCCAAGTGGAAAATTACACATTGGACATGCTTATACAACAGTCGCAGGAGATGCGATGGCACGATATAAGCGTATGCAAGGATACAATGTTCATTATTTAACAGGAACTGATGAGCATGGACAGAAGATCCAAAAGAAAGCAGAAGAATTAAATGTTACACCACAAGCATATGTGGATAACATTGTTGCAGGAATTAAAGAACTTTGGGAGAAAATGGATATATCTTATGATGATTTTATTCGTACAACTGAAGATCGTCATAAAGATGTTGTTGAAAAAATCTTCAAGCAACTAGTAGATCAAGGTGATATTTATCTTGATGAATATGAAGGTTGGTATTCTGTACAAGATGAGACATTCTATACAGAGCATCAATTAGTAGATCCAATTATGGAAGGTGAAAAAGTAGTTGGAGGAAAAAGCCCAGATAGTGGTCATGATGTAGAACTTGTTCGTGAAGAATCGTATTTCTTTAGAATGGGTAAATATGTCGACAGACTATTAAAATTCTATGAAGATAATCCACATTTCATTCAGCCTGAGTCTCGTAAGAATGAGATGATTAATAACTTCATTAAACCAGGCCTAGAAGATTTAGCTGTTTCTCGTACTTCATTTGACTGGGGAGTTCGTGTTCCAGGTAACCCGAAACACGTTATTTACGTATGGGTTGACGCATTATCTAACTACATTACAGCATTAGGTTATGGAACAGAAAATGAAGAGATGTATAAGAAATTCTGGCCAGCTGATGTACATTTAGTTGGAAAAGAAATCGTTCGTTTCCATACAATTTATTGGCCAATCATTTTAATGGCATTAGATTTACCTCTTCCGAAAAAAATCTTTGCTCATGGTTGGATTTTAATGAAGGATGGAAAGATGAGTAAGTCAAAAGGAAACGTAGTAGATCCAGTTACTTTAATCGATCGTTACGGATTAGATGCATTACGTTATTACTTACTTCGTGAAGTTCCATTCGGATCTGATGGCGTATTCACACCAGAAGGATTTGTGGAGCGCATTAATTTCGATTTAGCAAATGACTTAGGTAACTTATTAAATCGTACAGTAGCTATGATTGATAAGTACTTTAACGGAGAAATCCCTGCATTTAAAGAAAATGTAACGGAATTCGATGAAACGTTAGTAACGTTTGCAAAAGATACATTGAAAAAAGTAGAAGAGGCAATGGAGAATATGGAATTCTCTGTAGCGCTAAGCTCAATTTGGCAATTGGTTAGCCGTGCAAATAAATATATTGATGAAACACAACCGTGGGTATTAGCGAAAGATGAGAATGATCGTGAAAAATTAGCTTCTGTAATGGCTCACTTAGCAGAGGTGCTTCGTCAAACAGGTATTATGCTTATGCCGTTCCTAACAGTAGCACCAAGTAAGATGTTTGCTCAGCTTGGACTTACTGAAGAGGCACATAAATCTTGGGAAAGCCTATCTACAATTGGCTGTATTCCAGCTGGAACAAAAGTAGAAAAAGGAAACCCGATTTTCCCGCGTTTAGAAATGGAAGTAGAAGTAGGGTACATTAAAGAACAAATGAAAAGCTCTGCTCCTAAAGTAGAAGAGAAAAAAGAAGAAGAACCGAAAGCAGAAGAAATTACAATTGATGATTTCTTTAAAGTAGAATTACGCGTAGCTGAAGTACTATCAGCTGAACCTGTGAAAAAAGCAGATAAGTTGTTAAAAATTCAGCTGGATTTAGGTACAGAAAAGCGTCAAGTTGTTTCAGGAATTGCAAAATTCTATTCGCCGGAAGACCTAAAAGGTAAAAAGGTTATTTGTGTAACAAACTTAAAACCTGTAAAATTACGCGGTGAATTATCACAAGGTATGATTTTAGCGGGTGAAGAGAATGGCGTATTGTCATTAGCATCAATCGACCAAAATCTACCAAATGGTACAAAAATCAAGTAATTAAGACAAGAAAAGAGATGTTTCACGTGTAACATGTGTGAAGCGTCTTTTTTCTTTTTACACTCTCTATTTTTGCATTAAAATTATAGTATTGTTATCGTTAAGTTATTAAAGAGCTTATTTTTTAGAATAAACTTGATTTCAATATAAAAGGAGTTATGTATTATGTTGTTTGATACACATTCACATTTGAATGCAGAGCAATTTGAAGAAGATTTGCAAGAGGTTATTGCACGAATGAAAGAAGCGGGAGTTACCTATACAGTTGTTGTTGGTTTTGATGAAGTAACGATAAAAAAGGCGATTGAATTAGCTGAAACTTATGATTTTATTTACGCTGCGGTTGGATGGCATCCAGTTGATGCAATTGACATGACAGAAGAACATCTAGCTTGGTTAGAAGAACTTGCTTCTCATCCTAAAGTCGTTGCACTTGGAGAGATGGGATTAGATTATCATTGGGATAAATCTCCAAAAGAAATACAGAAGGAAGTATTCCGTAAACAAATTGCATTAGCCAAAAAAGTGAAATTGCCGATTATTATACATAACCGCGATGCAACTCAAGATATTGTTGATATTCTAGAAGAGGAGAATGCAGCTGAAGTGGGAGGCATTATGCATTGCTTTAGCGGCAGCGTAGAAGTAGCAGAGCGATGTGTTGATATGAACTTTTTAATTTCATTAGGCGGACCAGTTACATTTAAAAATGCTAAGAAGCCGAAAGAAGTTGCTGTGGAGATTCCATTAGAGAAATTGTTAATAGAGACAGATTGTCCATATTTAACACCACATCCATTTCGAGGAAAACGAAATGAACCGAGTTATGTAAAACTCGTAGCAGAAGAAATTGCGAATTTAAAAGGAATTTCTTATGAGGAAGTAGCAGAAATAACAACAAAAAATGCAAAAGCTTTATTTGGTGTTGGATAAAAAGGAGTGGGAGAACCCATTCTTTTTTATTTTTGTGAAAAAATAAGGGCGAATGAGGAAGTGTTACAATAAGGAGAGAGAACAAAGTTTTGGACATTCTATTTTTTAAAATGTAAGAATGGGGAAAATAATAATGGAAAAGTCGTCATTTTTTTGTTTTACTAAGTAGAGACGAAACGAGTGTGGAGGCAAGCATGAAAATTAAAGAGATTATCGTTGTAGAAGGTAAAGATGATACAGTTGCGATTAAGCGTGCTGTTGATGCGGATACAATTGAAACGAACGGTTCAGCAATCGGTGATCATGTTATTGAGCAAGTTAAATTAGCGCTGCAAAAACGGGGCGTTATTATTTTCACAGATCCGGATTATCCTGGAGAGCGTATTCGAAAAATTATTTCTGATAAGGTGCCTGGATGTAAACATGCTTTTTTACCGAAGGAAGAAGCACTTGCCAAAAGGAAAAAGGGTGTAGGGATTGAACATGCTTCTAATGAATCAATTCGCCGTGCTTTAGAGAATATACATGAAGAAATGGAAGCTTACACAAGTGAAATTAGTTGGAGCGATTTAGTCGATGCAGGCTTAGTGGGCGGAGAAATGGCAAAGAGTCGCAGAGAAAGAATGGGTAAGCTATTAAAGATTGGTTATACAAACGCAAAACAGTTACATAAACGTTTACAAATGTTTCAAGTTTCAAAAGAATCTTTTGCAGAAGCTTATAAGCAAGTCATACAGGAGGAAAGAAAATGAAGGATATCGCAACGCCAAATCGTACGAAAGACATTGTTGAAAAGTATGGATTTTCATTCAAAAAAAGTTTAGGACAAAATTTTTTAATTGATACGAATGTATTAAATCGTATTGTCGATCACGCTGAAATTGGTTCAGAAAGTGGTGCAATTGAAATTGGACCAGGTATCGGTGCGTTAACAGAACAATTAGCGAAGCGTGCTAAAAAAGTAGTAGCTTTTGAAATTGATCAGAGGTTATTACCGATTTTAGATGAGACGTTAGCTCCATATAGCAACGTTACAGTTATAAATAAAGACGTACTAAAGGCAGATGTACATGAGGTGTTTAGTGAGCAATTTGAGGAAGGGCAAGATGTAATGGTAGTAGCGAACTTACCGTACTATATTACAACGCCAATTTTATTTAAATTGTTGGAAGAGAAATTACCGGTTCGTGGATTTGTTGTTATGATGCAAAAAGAAGTTGGAGATCGTTTAGCTGCTAAACCTGGAACGAAAGAGTATGGTTCTTTATCCATTGCCATTCAGTATTATACAGAGGTGGAAACAGTTATGACTGTACCACGTACAGTGTTTGTGCCACAACCAAATGTTGATTCTGCGATTATTCGTCTCCTAAAGCGCCCGAAACCAGTTGTAGAAGTAACAGATGAGACATTCTTCTTTGAAGTAGTACGAGCAAGTTTTGCACAGCGTCGTAAAACTTTAATGAATAATTTATCAAATAATTTAAATGGTTTCCCGAAAGATAAAGAGCTGTTGGATCGAATTTTAACAGAAGTGGGAATTGATCCAAAACGAAGAGGCGAAACGCTATCTATCGAGGAGTTTGCAACATTAAGTAATGCATTAGTTCTTCATAAATTGTCATAAGAATAGAAAAGGGACAGTTCAACTTGAACTGTCCCTTTTGTCACCTTTCCTCTCCTACATTCATACTTTAAAAACAGGTAAGATGGCCTAACGAGTTTGGAGGTAGGAGAATGGCTTTACATGTTGGAGAATTAGTGGAACGATATTCTCATAATAGGGATATCCTTTTTCGTATTATAGAAATAAAAGGCGAGATAGCTATATTATTTGGAGAGGAAATTAGACTGGTGGCAGATGCGCCACTTGAAGATTTAATTAGTATAGATCAACGAGAGCATAAAAAAAGAGCGAAGCGTGAGAAAGAAACGATGGAGCGTACGTATCGTTTGTTTCAACAAGATTATGTATTAATGAAACAAAGGCATGAACACACTTCAACGGGTGGATATACAAGTGAGGTGAATTATTTTCAAATGCCAGGACGTGTATTGCATATAGATGGGGACCCGTTATATTTGCGCAAGTGCTTAGACTTATATAATAAAATTGGTGTTCCTGTACAAGGTATTCATTGTAAAGAAACAGAGATGCATGAAAAGGTAGTAGATTTAATAGATCATTTTCGTCCAGACATTTTAGTTATTACGGGGCACGATGCATATACAAAATCAAAAGGGGTAAAGGGAGATTTAGCAGCATATAGGCATTCAAGGCATTTTGTACAGGCTGTTCGAGAAGTGAGAAAAAAATATCCATCATTGGATCAACTCGTTATTTTTGCTGGGGCATGCCAATCACACTTTGAAGCATTAATTCGAGCGGGTGCTAACTTTGCTAGTTCACCATCTAGAATTAATATTCACGCACTAGATCCTGTATATGTGGTTGGTAAAATTAGTTTTACGTCATTTATGGAAAGAGTAAATGTATGGGATGTTGTACGTAATACGATTACCGGCGAAAAGGGACTTGGCGGGATTGAGACGAGGGGGATTTTACGAACTGGATTACCCTTTCAACATTATGAAGAATAAGCAAGGTACATATGTATCTTGCTTTTTTGTATGGGAAGGATTTAAATCAGCTTGGATAAAAAGAGACAAGAACGCGCAGACTACATAATGATACTTTTACAATATAGTATTTCTTCTATCTATTTGAACGCATGATGCTTTTATAATGATATTGTCTGTGAGTTGCGGTTAATAATTGGGATAGATATATCGTGTTTTAAGTGTTCAATCTAAATTACAGCGAGGTGTAACGAAGTATATGTCAAAACGTTTAGATGAAATTAAAAGCGAATTAGATCACCATCTTGGACAGAGACTGATGTTAAAGGCGAATAGTGGGAGAAGAAAAACAGTAGAACAATCAGGTGTACTTGCAGAAACGTACCGTTCTGTTTTTGTTGTACAATTGGATCAGCAAGAAGATGCGTTGCAACGTGTATCATATAGCTATGCGGATGTTTTAACAGAGACAGTAGAGCTAACGTTTTATGGTGAACCTCATAATGAAGTGATTTTATAATTCATGTATCGTTACATATATTCCCACAAATGAAAAGCTATATTATTTTGCATACTAATTATACCGTAGCAAAATAAGGAGGGACTCTGCATTGAGTAGACGAAGAGGTGTCATGTCAAATCAATTTAAAGAAGAGCTTGCAAAAGAGCTAGGCTTTTATGATGTTGTTCAGAAAGAAGGATGGGGCGGAATTCGTGCGAAAGATGCTGGTAACATGGTGAAACGTGCTATAGAAATTGCAGAACAGCAATTAATGAAACAAAACCAGTAGTTGTAAGATACTTTCTATGCTACGGTAGCCGAGGAGTGATTCCTCGGCTTTTTGTACTCGAAAAGGTGCCATCATTTTACATAAGTAGTTTCATTCTGAATGCTTTTCGTTATAATTAGGGAAGTGTCATCGTCTTACTATAAATTTATGGTAAAATAAACGATAAAAGATTGAGTACATAGAGTGGGTGAATAGATTGAAGCTACTAGTGAAAGCACCAGCAAAGATTAATCTGTCGTTAGATGTACTGGGAAAAAGACAAGACGGATATCATGAAGTGAAAATGATTATGACAACAATTGATTTAGCGGATCGTTTAGAACTAATGGAATTAGCAGAAGACCGTATTGAAATTTTATCCCATAATCGGTATGTCCCAGACGACCAAAGAAACTTAGCTTATCAAGCAGCGAAATTATTAAAAGAGAAGTTTAATGTGAAAAAAGGCGTATCTATTACTATTGAAAAAACGATTCCAGTAGCAGCTGGATTAGCAGGTGGAAGTAGTGATGCAGCAGCGACATTACGTGGCCTTAATAAATTATGGAATTTAGGGCTTACAATTGATCAGTTAGCAGAGCTTGGCGCAAAAATCGGATCAGATGTATCGTTTTGTGTATATGGTGGGACAGCAATTGCCACTGGAAGAGGAGAGCAAATTGAGCACATAAAAACTCCACCTTCTTGTTGGGTTATTTTAGCAAAACCCCATATTGGTGTATCTACTGCTGATGTGTATGGAAATTTAAAGTTAAATCGAGTTACACATCCAAATGTAGAGAAAATGGTTAACGTCATAAATGCTGGGGACTACAAAGGGATTTGTGATACTGTTGGTAATGTTTTAGAAGATGTAACGTTTGCGATGCATCCTGAAGTTGCACGTATTAAGGCACAGATGAAGCGATTTGGGGCGGATGCCGTATTAATGAGTGGAAGTGGCCCAACCGTATTTGGTCTTGTGCACCATGATTCGCGAATGCATCGTATATATAACGGATTAAAAGGATTTTGTGAACAAGTATACGCAGTACGTTTATTAGGAGAGCGAGAAACGCTTGAATAAAGACGTATAATACGTTATGATTTGTTTAGAATATTCGTGATTTGAGGTGAGAGTATGAAAATTAGACGAAGTACAAGATTAGTCGATATGACGTATTACTTGTTACAAAACCCTCGTCAGCTAGTTTCTCTCACTTTTTTTGCTGAAAGGTATCAATCAGCTAAGTCTTCCATTAGTGAAGATTTAGTTATTATTAAGCAAACGTTTGAACAACAAGGGGTCGGCACATTGCAAACGGTACCAGGAGCAGCAGGAGGAGTGAAATATATACCATATATAAGTGAGGAAGAGGCAGATCTAATTATTGGTGAGCTTTGTAGCTTATTTGAAAATCCAGATCGTATTTTGCCTGGTGGTTACTTATATATGACAGATCTTTTAAGTAATCCTCGCCATATTAATGGCGCAGGTCGTTTGTTTGCTTCTGTTTTTGCTAGGCAACCAATTGATGCGGTTATGACGGTGGCAACGAAGGGGATTCCACTTGCTTATGCGGTGGCAAATTACTTAGATGTACCGGTAGTAATCGCAAGGAAAGATAATAAGGTAACAGAAGGCCCAACTGTTAGTATTAACTATGTATCAGGTTCTTCTAAGCGAATTCAAACAATGACGTTAGCAAAGCGTAGCCTTCCAGAGGGATCAAATGTTTTAATTATTGATGACTTCATGAAAGCTGGCGGGACAATTCAAGGTATGATGAGTATGTTAGAAGAGTTTAAGGCTAATGTTGTTGGTATTGGTGTATTAGTAGAATCCACGGATATTGAAGAACGACTAATTAATAATTTTGTATCATTAATTCGTCTATCAGAAGTTGATGTGAAAGAAAAAGCGATTCAAGTGGAAAAGGGAAATTATTCACTGGCACCATTTGATGAAGGGCTTGTAGAGGCTGAGTAAAAAGGTAAAGCAGATCGCTTTATCTTTTT
This sequence comes from Bacillus sp. EE-W1, assembly GCF_009760835.1. Taxonomy (NCBI): domain Bacteria; kingdom Bacillati; phylum Bacillota; class Bacilli; order Caryophanales; family Bacillaceae; genus Bacillus; species Bacillus sp. EE-W1. The sequence continues at coordinate 15,800 of NZ_WIPE01000003.1, forward strand.
TTTATTCTATTTATAAATTATAAAATAGATGGACAAACTGCTTTTCGTGCACTATTTTTAAAGAGTAAAAATAAATAATAAAAGGGTGGAAAAATATGAAAGTTGTTCAAACAAGCAATGCACCACAAGCAATTGGACCATATTCACAAGGGATTATTGTAAATAATATGTTTTACAGTTCAGGACAAATTCCGTTAACTGCAAGTGGAGAGCTTGTAGCAGGAGACGTGACAGTACAAACAGAGCAAGTATTTCAAAATTTACAAGCGGTATTAGAAGAAGCAGGTGCTTCATTTGATACAGTAGTAAAAACAACAGTATTCTTAAAAGATATGGATGATTTTAATGCTGTTAATGAAGTATATGGCTCTTATTTCTCTACTCATAAGCCAGCTCGTTCTTGTGTACAAGTAGCAAAATTACCGAAAGATGTTTCAATTGAAATCGAAGTAATTGCCCTAGTTAAGTAATCTTTTGTAAGCGATAACCTCCACTAATCTCTATATTCAATTACATTAAAAATTTTTATCTTAAAAATTTTTAAAAAATTAAAGGGAAAATAGAAATTTTGTGGAATTTATACAAATATATCGCTTATTTAGAAAAGGGTGGTGAACACAAGATGGAAGTGACTGACGTAAGATTACGCCGCGTAAACACAGAAGGCCGCATGAGAGCAATTGCCTCTATTACTCTAGACCATGAATTTGTTGTTCATGATATTCGTGTAATTGATGGTAATAATGGATTATTTGTAGCAATGCCAAGTAAACGTACTCCAGATGGAGAATTCCGTGACATTGCACATCCAATTAATTCTAATACACGCTCTAAAATTCAAGATGCGGTTTTAACAGAGTATCATCGTTTAGGCGAGTTAGAAGAGGTTGAGTTTGAAGAAGCGGGTGCTTCGTAAAATTCGAATGAAAAGGGCTTTTTAAAGAAATCCCTATAATTTTGCAACAAACTCCTGTAAGCATTTACAGGAGTTTGTTTTTTTTTGTGTGGTTTTATCTATTTTGTACGGAAAATTCTGAATTTATTAAAGTGAAGAGGAAAACTTCTAATTTTTTCAAAATCATTTTAAATAGTATAGCTTATTTCTTAAAAAAGATACTAAAGAGTAAAACATCGTATAAGAATTATGGTAAAATTTAATAGTTAAAATGTGTTTCTTGAAATATATGATGATTTAGGATAATATCGTTAATGGATAAATAGGTTGCGATGGAGGGTCTATATGTCAAACAGATTTGCAGTGATTCTAGCTGCAGGCAAAGGCACACGTATGAAGTCTAAGCTATACAAAGTGCTTCATCCTGTATGTGGAAAACCTATGGTACAACATGTTGTCGATCAAGTAACGCAATTAGGATTGCAGAAACTTGTAACAGTCGTAGGACATGGTGCTGAAATGGTACAAGAACAGCTAGGAAACGTAAGTGAGTTTGCATTACAAGCAGAACAACTTGGTACAGCACATGCTGTAGATCAAGCTGCAAGTGTACTTGCAAATGAAGAAGGAACAACTTTAGTTATTTGTGGTGATACGCCGCTAATAACTGCTGAAACGATGGAAGCATTGCTTCAGCAACATAAAGAAGCAGGGGCAATGGCAACGGTGCTAACAGCTTACATAGAAGAACCTGCTGGATATGGTCGTATCGTTCGTAATGAGAATGGTCATGTTGAAAAGATTGTTGAGCATAAGGATGCAAATGAGAAAGAATTAGCTATTAAAGAAATCAATACAGGTACGTATTGTTTTGATAATAAAGCTTTATTCGCCTCACTTTCTAAAGTTTCAAATGATAACGTACAAGGTGAATATTACCTGCCAGATGTTATTGAGATTTTAAAAAATGAAGGTCATATCGTATCGGCTTATCAAACAGAGCACTTCGATGAAACGTTAGGTGTTAACGACAGAGTCGCTCTATCGCAAGCGGAAATTATTATGAAAAACCGTATCAACCGTAAAAACATGGTAAATGGTGTTACAATTATTGATCCAAGTAACACGTATATTTCTGCTGATGCAATTATCGGTAGTGATACAGTTCTTCATCCAGGAACAATTATTGAGGGGAATACTGTAATTGGTTCTGATTGTGAAATTGGACCGCACACAGTAATTCGCGATAGTGAAATTGGAGATCGTACGACAATTCGACAATCTACTGTACATGATAGTAAACTTGGTACAGAAGTATCGGTTGGTCCATTTGCACATATTCGCCCAGATTCAGTTATTGGAGATGAAGTACGCGTTGGAAACTTCGTGGAAATCAAAAAAACTGTTTTTGGTAATAGAAGTAAAGCTTCACACTTAAGTTATATCGGGGATGCACAAGTTGGAGAAGACGTGAATCTTGGTTGTGGTTCAATTACGGTGAACTATGACGGTAAGAATAAATTCAAAACTGTGATTGGTAACGGGGTATTTATTGGATGTAATTCAAACCTTGTCGCTCCTGTAACAGTTGAAGATGGTGCTTATGTGGCAGCAGGCTCTACAATTACAGAGAATGTTCCATCAAAAGCATTATCTATAGCACGTGCACGTCAAGTTAACAAAGAAGACTATGTTGATCAATTGCTGAATAAGAAAAAATCATAATGTGGAGGGTTAATCTAGATGTCGACTCAATATCTAAATTCTAATTTGAAAGTATTCTCTTTAAACTCTAATAAGGAACTTGCTGAGCAAATTGCAAAGCACATTGGAGTAGGACTAGGAAAATGTTCTGTTGATCGTTTTAGTGATGGAGAAGTTCAAATTAACATTGAAGAAAGTATCCGTGGTTGCGATGTATTCATTATTCAATCTACAAGCTTCCCAGTAAACGAACATATCATGGAATTACTTATTATGATCGATGCATTAAAACGTGCATCTGCAAAAACAATTAATATTGTTATTCCTTACTATGGTTATGCGCGTCAAGACCGTAAAGCGCGTTCTCGTGAACCAATTACATCGAAACTTGTAGCAAACTTGCTTGAAACAGCAGGTGCAACTCGTGTAATCACTCTAGATTTACATGCTCCACAAATTCAAGGGTTCTTTGATATCCCAATCGACCACTTAATGGGTGTACCGATTCTTTCAGATTACTTTGAAACAAAAGGTCTTAAAGATATCGTAATCGTGTCACCAGACCACGGTGGGGTAACTCGTGCTAGAAAAATGGCAGATCGCCTAAAAGCACCAATCGCTATTATTGATAAGCGTCGTCCTCGTCCGAACGTATCAGAGGTAATGAACATTATCGGTAATATTGAAGGTAAAACAGCAATTTTAATTGATGACATCATTGATACAGCTGGTACAATTACATTAGCAGCAAACGCTCTTGTTGAGAACGGTGCTTCTGAAGTATATGCTTGCTGTACACACCCAGTATTATCTGGTCCAGCAATTGAGCGTATCCAAAACTCAAATATTAAAGAGTTAGTTGTAACGAACTCTATCGTATTACCAGAAGAGAAGAAAATCGACAAAGTACATGAACTTTCAGTTGCTCCACTAATCGGAGAAGCAATCATTCGTGTATACGAAGAAGAATCTGTAAGTGTATTATTCAATTAATTGGATAGAATGAGACGTAACCAAGATTGGTTACGTCTTTTCGTATCGAAAAAAGAAAGTAGTGGTACAAGAATGAAATTGATAGTAGGACTTGGGAACCCAGGTAGAGAATATGAATTAACAAGGCATAATATTGGATTTATGGCGATTGATGAACTTGCAAAGCGTTGGAATATTTCTTTGAATGAACAAAAATTTAAAGGAGTATTTGGTGCAGGATTTGTTAATGGAGAAAAAGTAATCTTATTAAAGCCACTTACATATATGAATTTATCTGGGGAAAGTATTCGACCACTCATGGATTACTATAAAATTGATGTTGAGGACTTCGTTGTTCTGTACGATGATTTAGACATCCCTGTAGGTAAATTACGCCTTCGTATGAAAGGTAGTGCTGGTGGACATAATGGTGTGAAATCAACAATTTCACATTTAGGAACACAAGAGTTTCAACGTATCCGCATGGGAATTGATCGTCCGAAAAATGGCATGAAGGTAGTAGATTACGTATTAGGACGTTTTACATCGGAAGAAATTCCTGATGTGAGTCATTCTATTGAAAAAGCAGCGGATGCATGTGAAGAATGGTTAAATAAACCTTTTCTTCAAATCATGAATACCTTCAATAGTTAAGGGTATGATTGGGAATATTTTGTCTTGTTTTTACCCATACTAGTAGTAATTGGATTTTTAGGAGGCTAGTATGGAAGGGTATTATTATTGCAGACATTGCGGGAGTAATGTAGGCTCCGTTACTGCAGAAAAAGTGTATAGCGACGTTTTATTTCAACTAACAGAGCAAGAAGTAGTAGAGATGATTCATTTTCATGAGAATGGAAATATATATATAAAAACGATTTGTGAATCGTGTCAAGAAACGCTCGCATCTTATCCTGAGTATTATGAATATGAAAAATTTCTGCAATAAAATGTTGTCGCTTTGGCATGTCCAAAGCATTTTTCTGTTTTCTTTTTCCAAAATATTTGCATAAAATATAGTGGCTTGCTCTTTATGTTGAGAGGGGTTTTGAAAATGATAGGTTTATTAGAGCAATTTTATAAAAATGAAGAGATCCAATCGGTTATTAATGGACTAGAAGATGGTTTAAAAGAACAACTTGTATCAGGTATGGCAACCTCTTCTCGTTCGTTATTAATGGCGGCCTTATATAAAAAAACAAAAAAATCACAACTTATTGTGACGCATAATTTATATCAAGCACAAAAAGTGCATGAAGATTTAGTGGCGTTACTTGGTGAAAAAGATGTGTGGTTATACCCAGTAAATGAATTGATAGCATCAGAAATTGGTGTTGCAAGCCCAGAATTGAAGGCGCAACGTATTGAAGTATTGAATCGTTTAGCGGCAGGAGAGAACGGGATTATTGTAGCGCCAGTTGCAGGACTACGCAGATTTTTACCAATGAAAGAGTTGTGGAAGCAAAGGCAAATCGAAATCAATCTAGGGCAAGAGATTGATTTAGATACATTCTTGCATACTTTACATCATATTGGTTATGAGCGTAAGTCGATGGTAGAAGCTCCTGGGGAATTCAGTTTGCGCGGGGGAATATTAGATATTTACCCATTAACTGAAGAGTTACCATTTCGTATTGAATTTTTCGATACAGAAGTTGATTCTATTCGATTATTTGATGTGGATGAACAGCGCTCTCAAGATAAAAAAGAAAGTGTTAGATTTGGTCCAGCAACAGAGTTTTTATTTTCACAGGAAGAATTGAAGTCGGGAATTGAGCATCTTGAGGAAGGCTTGACTAAGACGATGCAAAAACTTTCCGATGATAAATTGAAGACTACAGTGCTTGAAACGGTAAGTCATGAAATTGAGATGTTAAAAAACGGGCAAAGTATAGAACAGATGTTTAAATATTTATCTATTTTCTATAAAGAACCTGCTAGTCTGATAGATTATTTACCTGAAGATGGTATTGTGGTTTTGGATGAGATTTCTCGTATTCAAGAAACGGCATCACATCTTGAAACGGAAGAGGCGGAATGGTATATATCACTTCTTGGTGAGGGAACAATTATTCAAGATTTATCTTTCTCACACTCGTTTGAGGAATTTCTTCATCATAAAAAAAGAAGTTTTGTATATTTAACGTTATTCTTACGTCATATAGCACATACACATCCGCAAAATATTGTGAATGTGACATGTAAAACAATGCAAGATTTCCATGGGCAGATGCAGTTGTTGAAAACTGAAATTGATAGATGGAACGAAGGGCATTTTACGACTGTTGTGCTCGGCACAGATGATGAACGTGTAAAAAAACTACAACATATTTTAAGTGATTATGATATTGAGGCAGATATCGTAGAGGGCACAGATATATTATTGCCTGGAAGGTTGCAAATTGCTGTAGGTGATTTACATGCAGGATTTGAAATGCCGATGCAAAAGCTTGTTGTTATTACTGAAAAAGAGCTTTTTCATAAAAAAGTTAAAAAATCACAACGTAAGCAGAAGTTATCTAATGCTGAACGTATTAAAAGTTATTCGGAATTAAAAGTTGGAGATTATGTAGTTCATGTAAATCATGGTATAGGTAAATTCTTAGGTATCGAGACACTAGAGATTAATGGTGTTCATAAAGATTACTTGAATATTAAATATCAAGGTAATGATAAGTTATACGTTCCAATTGAACAAATTGACCAAGTGCAGAAATATGTAGGATCTGAAGGTAAGGATCCTAAAGTTTATAAATTGGGCGGAAATGATTGGAAAAAGGTCAAAACGAAAGTTGAAAAATCTGTACAAGACATTGCGGATGACCTAATTAAACTATATGCTGAGCGCGAAGCTTCAAAAGGTTATGCATATACACCAGATACGGCAGAACAACAAGAATTTGAATCTTCTTTCCCATATCAAGAGACAGAGGATCAATTACGTTCTATTGACGAGATTAAGAAAGATATGGAACGTGGACGTCCGATGGATAGGCTTCTTTGTGGTGATGTAGGATATGGAAAGACGGAAGTAGCTATCCGTGCGGCATTTAAGGCAATTATGGATGAAAAACAAGTTGCAATTTTAGTGCCGACAACGATCCTTGCACAACAACACTATGAAACAATTCGAGAGCGTTTTCAAGATTATCCAATCAATATAGGATTATTAAGTAGATTCCGTACGAGAAAACAGCAAAATGAAACAATTAAAGGCTTAAAAGATGGTACGGTAGATATCGTAATCGGAACGCATCGTATTTTATCTAAAGACGTTACTTATAAAGATTTAGGTCTTCTTATTATTGATGAAGAACAAAGGTTTGGTGTAACGCATAAAGAAAAAATTAAACAATTAAAAGCAAATGTTGACGTGTTAACATTAACGGCAACTCCGATTCCGCGTACACTCCATATGTCTATGCTTGGTGTGCGTGACTTATCTGTTATTGAGACACCACCAGAAAATCGTTTCCCAGTCCAAACGTATGTAGTAGAGTATAATCCAGCGTTAATGCGAGAAGCGATAGAACGAGAGCTTGCAAGAGGCGGGCAAATTTACTTCCTATATAATCGTGTGGAGGATATCGAAAGAAAAGCAGATGAAATTTCGATGTTAGTTCCAGACGCGCGTGTAACGTATGCACATGGGAAAATGAACGAGGGTGAATTAGAGTCTGTTATGCTATCGTTTTTAGAAGGGCAGCATGATGTTCTTGTAAGTACAACAATTATTGAGACGGGTGTAGATATTCCGAATGTAAATACGTTAATTGTATTTGATGCAGATCGTATGGGATTATCGCAGCTGTATCAGCTTCGTGGTCGTGTTGGACGTTCTAATCGTGTTGCATATGCATACTTTGCATACAAACGAGATAAAGTGTTATCAGAAGTTGCAGAGAAGCGTCTGCAAGCCATTAAAGAGTTCACAGAGCTTGGGTCAGGTTTCAAAATTGCGATGAGAGACTTATCCATTCGTGGTGCAGGTAACTTGTTAGGAGCCGAACAGCATGGATTTATTGATTCTGTCGGATTTGATCTATATTCTCAAATGTTAAAAGATGCAATTGAACAGCGTAGAGGAACAGATGGGGTTGAAAATACAGTTAATGTTGAAATTGATTTAGAAGTAGATGCATATTTACCAGATGCTTATATTTCAGATAGTAAACAAAAGATTATGATGTATAAACAGTTTAGAGGTGTTTCTGCAATTGAGGATATTGAAGAGTTGCAGGAAGAGATGATAGATAGATTTGGTGATTACCCGCAAGAAGTTGGTTACTTATTGCAAATTGCAAATATTAAAGTATTGGCAATGAAAGAACAAATTGAGTTAATTAAGCAAAATAAATTTGAAGTGACAATTCTGTTCTCAGAACAAGCAAGTCAAAATATTGATGGCGGAAAATTATTCATGCTTGGAAATAGTTTTGGACGTATGATTGGTCTAGGAATGGAAGGATCGCAATTGAAAATCGTTATGAAAACAAATGGTTTAGAGACATCGAAGTGGTTAACAATTGCTGAAAATTTATTAAAAGGCCTACCAGATGTAAAAAAAGAAGTCATAAATGCCTAATATAAGATAAAAAAATACAATTCGGCGTGCATAGAAGAACTAATGTGTAAAATACTATGTCTAACAGTTGGTGATTTTTACATGAACAGGTAAATTCACCACTTTGATCATCAGTAGAAAGTGAGGCAGCATTAGAATGAAAGCAACTGGAATCGTACGTCGAATTGATGATTTAGGTAGGGTAGTAATCCCGAAGGAAATTCGTAGAACTTTACGTATTCGAGAAGGAGACCCACTAGAAATATTTGTTGATCGCGATGGAGAAGTGATTTTGAAAAAATATTCTCCAATTAGTGAACTAGGTAATTTTGCAAAGGAATATACGGAAGCTTTATACGATAGCTTAGGACATAATGTGCTTGTATGCGATCGTGATTCTGTTATCGCAGTAGCAGGCGTATCTAAAAAAGAATACTTAAATAAAAGTGTTGGCGATTTAATTGAGAAGACAATGGAAGAGCGTAAGTCTGTAATTATGACAGATGAAAGCGAAATTTCAATTATTGATGGAGTAACGGAAAAAGTGAGTTCCTATACAATTGGCCCGATTGTTGCGAATGGGGATCCAATTGGAGCTGTTGTTATCTTCTCTAAAGAGGATATTATAAGTGAAGTAGAGCATAAGTCAGTAAATACAGCTGCAAGCTTTTTAGCGAAACAAATGGAGCAGTAAGGCTATATCGAATTTTAGAAGTAGCAATCTTTCCTAATTATGATATTTCTTTTTGAGAAATCAAATATTTGGAGATATATGTATATTGAATGAAGGTAGCGCTTTGCTACCTTTTTTCGTTGAACATTTCTAGCGTTGCACGAACGTATTATTACTCGTGTAGGCAAGGAAGCTTGTCCTTTTCTTTATGATATAATACGAGGGGTGAGAATAGAAAAAGGAGTTTTCTTGTATGGAATCGAAGAAGTATCAAGCCTTTTGGCGTGGGGCTATTATATTAACAATCGCAAGTTTTGTTACAAAGGTATTAAGCGCTTTTTACCGTATTCCATATCAAAATATAGCGGGTGATATTGGTTTTTATATTTACCAACAAATTTATCCGTTTTATGGATTTTGTTTAATTTTAGCTACTTATGGGTTCCCCATTATAATTTCAAAAATGGTTGCGGAACGATTAGAGCGAGGGAAACAACAAGAAGCAGAAGAAATTATCTGTGTATCTTTTTGGTTTTTATTAGGAATTGGTTTCGTAGGCTTTTTTACATTGTTTTTTGGTGCCGAAACAATTGCAGCAGCCATGGGTGATATACACTTAGATAAGTTATTACGTGTTATTTCATTTTCATTCATATTGATGCCGTTTTTATCTGTAGCAAGAGGATATTTTCAGGGGTTCAATAATATGATGCCAACAGCTGTTTCGCAAGTGATAGAACAAACAATTCGTGTTTCTATTATTGTATTTTTATCTCTATTCCTAATTGCTCGCGGATTTGATTTATATACAGTCGGTGCAGGTGCTATGTTAGGTTCAATCGCAGGCGGACTAATTGGGATTATCGTACTTGTACTTTATATGCTTCATGACTTTCGTTCTATATTTTTCAAGAGTGTAAAGAGAATTAAGGGAAAAAAGAGGATCATTAAAATTCTGTTTTGGCAGGGATTGGCGATTTGTGTTAGTAACTTAGTACTTATTTTTATACAAATGGCTGATTCCATTTCCTTCTATTCCTTACTTATTGGGGCAGGAGAGCAAGCTGAAAGTGCAAAGGTATTAAAAGGTGTTTACGACAGAAGTATCCCGCTTATGCAATTAGGTACTGTCGTGACAACTTCTTTCTCATTGTCACTTATTCCAATTATTACAGCGGCGAAGGAAAGAGGAGATCTTTCCTTTATTCGAGAAAAGGTAAAGTTAGCAATGAAAATAACATTTGTTATTGGATTTGCAGCTGCCATTGGATTAACTTGTATTATTCAGCCTACGAATATTATGTTGTTTGAAAATAGTGATGGGTCAGATGTTTTATCCATTTTATCTTTATCTATTTTATTTAGTTCATTGTCGATTACAACTGCTTCTATTTTGCAAGGGTTAGGACAAACATTAAAACCAGCAATATTCGTTATATTTGGGGGTTGTTTAAAGTTAGCTTTAAATTATACATTAATGCCGTATTTTGGTGTGAAGGGAGCTGCAATTGCAACACTAGTTGCGTTAATTGTAATTTCTGTGCTAAATAGTGCATTACTTATGCAAGCTGTATCCGAACCGCTTATCGATAAGCGTAATATGTTAGGTGTAGTTATTAGTGGTATCGGTATGGGGTTTGTATTAATAATATTTATACGTTTGATGCAAATGTCTGGATTAGTAATTGATACAAGGCATAGAGGAATTGCAACACTTGAGGCATTGTTAGGTGTAGCTATCGGTGGATTAACATATGTGTTTTTAATTTTAAAATTACGTGTATTTACAAAAGCGGAAATAGGAACCGTTATGAAAAAAGAGAAAAAAGAAGGTTCATTGAAGAAGAGTGGATAGAGGTGGCAGGTTGTGAGTGGAATCATTACTATTTTAGGATTAGGTGCTGGTGAGTTAGATCAGTTAACGATGGGTGTATATCGAAAAATAAAAGAAGCAGATCACATGTTTGTTAGAACGAAGGAACATCCCGTTATAGAAGAGTTGGAGAAAGAAGGTATACAATATACAGCCTTTGACAGTGTATATGAAGCGCATGATACATTTGAAATTGTATATGAAACAATCGCCAATACATTGTTAGAACAAGCTGAAGGCACAGAAATCATCTATGCCGTGCCAGGGCATCCGCTTGTAGCGGAAAGAACGGTTCAGCTACTGTTGGAAAAAGGTGAAGTAGCGAATGTTGAAGTGCGCATTGAAGGTGGACAAAGTTTCCTTGATCCTATGTTTGCGAGTCTAAAGATTGATCCGATTGAAGGATTCCAATTAATTGACGCCACATCATTTGAAAGAGGACAATTAGAATTACGTCAACATTTAATCTTTTGCCAAGTATATGACGCATTCGTTGCATCTGATGTGAAATTAACATTAATGGAGATGCTATCAGATGATTATGAAGTGTATATCGTAACAGCTGCAGGGACTTCATTTGAACAAGTTAAAAAGGTGCCGTTGTACATGTTAGATCATGAAACAGAGTTGAATAATTTAACGAGTGTATATGTACCACCAGTTAAAGAACGTGCGTCCTTGTATCAACAGTTTGATGTGCTTAGAGAAATTATTGCAGACCTTCGTGGACCGAATGGTTGTCCGTGGGATAAAAAGCAAACACATCAATCTTTAAAGAAGTATTTAATTGAGGAAGCTTATGAAGTGTTGGAAGCAATTGATGAAGAGGATGATGATCACTTAGTAGAAGAACTGGGTGATATATTATTACAAGTTATGTTGCATGCTCAAATCGGGGAGGATGAAGGTTGGTTCTCTATAGATGATATTATTCGAACTTTATCTGAGAAAATGGTTCGCCGCCACCCGCATGTATTTGGGAATACGGATGTAAATAATGCCGATGAAGTAATTGCCAATTGGGAAGAAATTAAAAAACAAGAAAAAGGATTCGTGAAAGAATCTGTTTTAAATGGGGTTCCAAAAAGTTTGCCACAGTTACTACGCGCCTATGAAATCCAGAAAAAAGCTGGCAAAGTTGGTTTCGATTGGGTTGATGTACAACCGATGATAGAGAAAGCCTTAGAAGAATGGCAAGAGTTCCAACAAGAAGTTACAAATATGGATGAGGCGAAAATGTTAGGTGAATTTGGCGATTTACTATTTGCGTTTGTGAATATAGCTCGTCATTATAAAATAGATCCCGAAGAGGCGTTACGTTCAACGAATGAGAAATTCGTCGGTCGTTTCTTATACATGGAAGCAAAGGTAGCTGAAATGAATAAAGAGATGCAAGATTTATCATTAGAGCAGTTAGACGTTTTATGGGAAGAGGCAAAACAAACAGAGCGTTAATAGGGGGATTTGATATGCGTCTAGATAAGTTTTTGAAAGTATCACGTTTAATTAAAAGAAGAACATTAGCGAAAGAAGTAGCTGATCAAGGAAGAATATCAATTAATGGTCAAGTGGCAAAAGCGAGTTCAGATGTAAAAGTAGCTGATGAATTAACAATTCGTTTTGGTCAAAAAATAGTAACTGTAAAAATAAACGAATTGAAAGAAACGACTAAAAAAGAAGATGCAGCAAATATGTATAGTTTAGTTCGCGAAGAAAAAGTAAAGGCTGAAGAAGGCTTGTTCTAAAATCAATTATCCCTTCATACATTACTATTAGCTAGTATAAATCTATGGGGGGATTTACGTGGATAATGGTTACTCACCTATGTCTTCTAATCAACAAAATGTTTCGGTAGAGCATGATATTATTATGCGTGGCAGGCGTGTAATTGATATTACCGGTGTAAAGCAGGTAGAGAGTTTTGATAGCGAGGAGTTTTTACTTGAGACCGTAATGGGTTTTTTAACAATTCGTGGTCAAAATTTGCAAATGAAAAATTTAGATGTAGAAAAAGGTGTTGTATCGATTAAAGGGAAAGTTCATGAGATGCTGTATATTGATGAGAATCAAGGGGAGAAAACTAAAGGATTCTTTAGTAAGTTGTTTAAATGAGCCTAACAATTCAGTTGTATACGATGCTCTCAATGATCGGAATGGGTGCTTGGATTGGAGCGTCTTTAGATACATACCAACGATTTTTAAAGCGGCAAGAACGTAAACGTTGGCTTGTATTTATTCATGATATACTATTTTGGATTGTCCAAGCATTATTCGTTTTTTATGTACTGCTTCTTGTAAATGAAGCTGAACTACGTATATATGTATTTTTGGCATTATTATGTGGTTTTGCGGCATATCAAAGCTTATTGAAAGCAATATACATGAGACTGTTAAATTTTCTCATCTATATTTTTATGCAAACAACACACTTTTTTGTTCAAATTATAAAGCTACTCATGATAAAACCTGTTATTATTATAGCGCAGCTATTTATTGCATTTATATTATTCTTATTTCGTATACTGCTTTCAATTGGACATGTGTTATGGAAAATGGTGATTTGGATATTACTTTTCATATGGAAAGTTTTTTTCTGGCCTGTTCGATTTATTGCTTCGCTCATATGGAAACTTCTCCCTAATCGTGTTAAACTTTTTATAATGAAACATGTAGGGTTCCTGCAATATATAGCAAAATTGAAGGGACACATCTTCCAATTATGGGGGCGTATAAAAAAGAAGTTAGGGGGACCTCGGAAATGAGGGAACTGAGACAAAGAACAATCGAAAAACAGAGTCCAAATCCTGTTAAAGAGCATATAATACAAACGGATGAGAACAGGAAGCGACTTTATCGCCGTTTAGCGGTTTTTCTTGTCTTTGCTTTTACAATTATTGCGAGTATTAGTGTAACGTTTTATCAACAAAACAGTTCCATTAGAGCAAAAGAAGCAAAAGTTAAGGACATGAAAAAAGAACTGGATTCATTAACGAATAAAGAAAAGAGTCTAAAAGACGAAGTTCAAAAGTTGAATGATGAAGAGTACGTATTAAAGATTGCTAGAAGGGATTATTTCTTCTCTGGAAAAGGGGAGATAATTTTTCCTGTTTCTAAGTAGAGTATGTCTTATTGACACTATATTTTAGGATTATATATAATAAAGTAAAATTTGACTTTTTAACCACTAAGGAGGAGCATTTTTTTTATGTCAATCGAGGTAGGCAGCAAGTTACAGGGTAAAGTAACAGGTATTACAAATTTTGGGGCTTTTGTGGAGCTGCCAGAAGGCTTAACGGGTCTTGTTCATATTAGTGAAGTTGCTGATAATTATGTGAAAGATATTAACGATCACTTAAAAGTGGGCGACCAAGTAGAAGTAAAAGTTATTAACGTTGAAAAAGATGGTAAGATCGGTCTATCTATTAAAAAAGCGAAAGAGCGTGAAAAAACAGAAGGAGATCGTCCACGTGGTGAATACCAACGCGGTGGCGGTGGCGATCAACAACGTTCTGGACGTCCACAACGTAATCGTTCTTTCAACAGAGATAACCGTGGCGGCGGTAACGAACGAGCTCCAAAAGAAACATTCGAGCAAAAGATGGCACGTTTCTTAAAGGACAGTGAAGATCGTTTAACTTCTTTAAAGCGTAACACAGAATCTAAACGTGGTGGCCGTGGCGCACGTCGCGGATAATAAGAACGTTTAATTCTTAGCATATAGAGAGGTACCCAGGGCGATTGCTCGGGGTGCTTTTTTATATGTGAAAATATATTTTTAAAAAAGTTTTCAAGATGTGTTGACTTTAAAATATATCTGAGGTAAGATACTAATTGTCCGTTAAATAAGACGACATGGCGGTGTAGCTCAGCTGGCTAGAGCGT
>NZ_WIPE01000169.1:0-3694 GCF_009760835.1 Bacillus sp. EE-W1
CCTCGGAATAGAGTAGAGAGAAAATTGGTAAAAATTTGGTCAGAGGTATTAGGGATTGACTCCTCTGTCATTGGGATAAACGCTAATTTTTTTGAACTAGGTGGGCACTCTTTAAAAATTATGAGTACTTTAGTAAAAACATTTTCTGAAGGCTGGAATGTAACTATTAAAGATTACTTTGAATTAAAAACTATTAATAATATAGCTAAAAAAATTCAATATGGATATAGAGTAAATTCACATTCAGATACATTAGATATTAAATTGTTAACACCTCCGAAGAAGCTAAAGGAAACAAAAAGATATGCATTTAGTAATAATAACAAAATACTTTTAACAGGAGCTACAGGATTCTTAGGTATACATCTACTAGAACAACTATTGGATACTACAGAATGTAAGATATATTGTTTAGTTCGTGGGGAAAATAAACTAGAGGCGAAAAATCGTTTATTAGACATGTTACAATTTTATTTTAAAAACAAATTTGTAAGATATCAATCTTTAGTAAATCAGCGTATCTTTATTGTGCAAGGTGATTTAGCTAAACAAAATATGGGATTAGAAAATGAATTATATAAGGAGCTTCATCAACAAATCTCAACTGTTATTCATGCTGCGGCTTTAACAAAACATTTTGGCGAGTATAGTGAATTTGAAAGAGCGAATGTCCAGGCGGTGAAAGAACTTCTTGCATTTGTTGGTGATACTAAGGATTTACATCATATATCTACGACTGGTGTAGCAGGACAATTTGTATTAAGTGAAAAGGAAATAATATATAAAGAAAGCGATTTTTATGTAAAACAAAATTACAAAGATAATGTGTATGTGAAAAGTAAATTTTTAGCAGAATATGAAGTGTTCAAGGCAATATTAAGGGGAACAGATGCTACTATTTATAGAGTAGGAAATCTTACAAATAGATATATTGATGGACAACATCAATATAACTTCACCGAAAATGCATTTATGAGCAAATTAAAATTTATATTACAATATGGTATCGTGACAGATGTATTATTATCAAGTGAAGTTGAATTTACACCTGTAGATTATTGCAGCAAAATTATCACAGGGTTTGTAACATCAAATGAATTGCATGAAAATAGTGAAGATTGCGTAAATCATATATACAATCATCTTACGTTAAATTTAAAGGAACTTGTAAAGTTACTAAATTCAATGGGATATCCAATTAAAGTAATTTCTGAAACAGAGTATCAGCAATTTATTTTAGAACTATCTAAAGATAAAAAGAAACAGGAAGATATTCAAAATCTCATGACATTTGAAGAGCCAAAAGATAATTGTTATAAACCAATAAAGCTTGATTCGACTGAAACTCAAAAAAAGCTAAAATTATTAGGTGTTCAATGGCCTATTATTAATAGTGAATATATACAACAAATTATTTCTTATATGACGAGTGTTACTGGTAGTGGTTCTGTAGCAAATTTTTTAAAACAAAGTTATACTTTAAAAAGCTGATTGGGAATATGAGAAATGAGCTATTTTAAAGGAAAGTAATTAAAAAAACATAGAAATTTTTTAGGTGAAATCATTGGAAAAGGGCGGCTTTTAGTCAGCGTATGAAAGTAAACTATCATATATTACTTTTAGTCTTCAATAGAGAGTAGCGTCAAGAAAGTCCTTCTATAAGAAAGTATGAATATGTCGTTTTCTTTAACTGAAATAGATATGAACTTATTATATAATAAGTTCAAGGAAATTTTTCCTTTTTAATCATTGTTAAATAACCACAAACCTTTCGGGTTTACGATTCATTACAAGGAAGTGTATAACGATATACGCTAATTTGTAATACGAATGTATTCCTGGAAGGTTTTTTTGCGTTGTGGGAATAGGATAAGTAATCAACTAACAAGGATGTGATAGATTATCTTAAATTATTAAGAATTGTAGTGGGGAAATAAGAATTTTGGATTTCAAAATACAAAAGAAGGTGAAAAAAGATGAGAGGAGCAGTCTCTTCTTTTTTATTTCGAAAGGAGAAGGAAGTGGTTAAATATGAACATGAAAACATTTGAAATGCGTGAAAAACGTTTAGCAGAACTACTAGGTGCAAAAGTACTATGGAAATTTATCAGTGCCGTCACAGAGGAAATTGAAAAATAAGAATTAGAGTCTACACCAGGTTTATTAGAAGATCTATTCATACATGTGAAAGAAACCATTCAAATTCAAAATATGAATCAACACATAACAAAAGCCCCTGTAAAAACAGAGGCTGATGGTATAAATAAAGATACATTATATATAGAAGCATATGTAGAATTAATTAATCATAAGTTTGTTATTTCTGAATTAGCTGTAGAGCTTTCATCTGTTCTAAAAGAATTAAATTGTTTTGTTCAATCATCTTTGCCACAGCTTCAAAGTGAGCTTGATTCTCAAGAACCTCAATCTGCTTCTCTTTAGGGAGTGATTGAAGTATTTCTTTTATTTCTTTACACTCGTATATGTTATTCTCCGAGTCTTCGATTAATTTATTGCGACGATTGGTGTATTCAAGTGCACCTAAAGTCGCTAATGCGCGAGGATCTAATCCTAGAATTTCCATGTATTCCTCTCCTTTCCTCTACAATAATTCGATAGGGGAAAGGAGATTCCTTTAATAATTTGGTAGAGTTTTTATAGTTATATAACATATTTTTTATTAGTGAGAATTTTATTTAGCAGGAATACTCTAGAATTAGACTTAAAATGTTTACCTTCGTCTAAATACAAGTTATACACACATATATTGATCTTATAAAGGTATATATTACACATAATATTATGTTAAAGGTGGCGAATTGTATCATGAAAGATTTTGTTCTTGAAAAAGAAAACATTATTCGTAAATATGGTGAATGGACCGCTTATGATATTAAATTAACGGATACTCTATATACAAGAGATATTCGACAACCAAATCCTGCGTTAAAAAAAATTGTGACAATGATTCAAGATATCACACAATGTGATTTTAAAAATCTTCGAATTTTAGATTTAGCTTGTTTAGAGGGGCATTACGCTATTGAGTTTGCTATGCAAGGAGCAACTGTTGTAGGGATAGAAGGAAGAGAATCAAACGTACAAAAAGTTATATTCGCTAAAGATTTATTAAGGTTGGAAAACTTAACCTTTTATCAAGATGATGTAAGAAATTTAAGTGCTGAAAAATATGGTCAATTTGATATTGTTTTATGCTCTGGTATTTTATATCATTTAGATTGCTCAGATGTATTCCCTTTTTTAGAAAAAGTGTATGAAGTATGCAAAAGGTTTGTAATAATTGATACTCATATCACTCATACTCCCAATGTATCAGTACTCTATAAAAATTATGAATATAAGGGGCACACAATGCTAGAACACTCTGCTAATTCATCAATAGAAGAACGTTTAAAATCAAAATGGGCATCATTAGATAACATTACTAGTTTTTGGATGACAAAATCCTCTCTATACAATTTTTTAACGCGAACAGGTTTCTCTTCTATAAATGAATCCAGAAGTTTAGTTCAAGAAGATAGGGTTACTGTTGTAGCTTTTAAGAAATATCCTATAGAAATTAAAAGCTCTCCTGAAACAGAAAAATACATTGAACCCGATTATTTAGAATGCTAAAAATAACACGTTTAAGTTTAACGAATTTCCCGAAAGAATTCTCCTTCCTCAAGTGTGT
>NZ_WIPE01000169.1:3704-5044 GCF_009760835.1 Bacillus sp. EE-W1
CTGTTGTATTATCACCTTGTGTTGGTCGTGAAATACAGAAGAAATGTGTTTGATGATGATATGTCAGACTATGCAAAAGATATGTTTGTTCGACTATCTGAAAGCTATAACATCACATTAGTTGAATGGAATCATGATGTAGACCATGTTCATATTTTGTTCAAGGCACACCCTAATACAGAAATGACAAAATTCATCAATGCTTATAAAAGTGCAAGTTCTCGACTTATTAAAAGAGACTTTCCACAAGTGAAAAAGAAACTTTGGAAAGAGATGTTTTGGTCAAGAAGTTTTTGCTTGCTAACTACTGGTGGTTCGCCAATAGACGTAGTAAAAACATATATTGAAAATCAAAGTGAAAAGTGAGGTGAAATGATATGACAAAGCAGAATAAAGCATATAAATTCCGTTTGTATCCAACAGAAGACCAAGCACATCTTATGCGTAAAACCTTCGGTTGTGTACGTTTCGTGTATAACAGAATGTTAGCTGAACGGAAAGAAGCGTATGAAAAACATAAAGATGATAAGGATCAACTAAGGAAACAAAAGCTTCCCACTCCTGCAAAATACAAAGCAGAATTTGAGTGGTTAAAAGAAGTTGATTCATTAGCTTTGGCAAATGCTCAACTAAACTTGCAAACTGCTTATAAAAATTTCTTTAGTGGTCAAAATGACTTCCCGACATTCAAAAGTAAAAAAGACAGAAAGTCTTATACAACGAATGTAGTGAACGGAAATATTATGTTGCTTAACGGTCATATCAAATTGCCAAAACTGAAAATGGTACGTATTAAACAGCATAGAGAAATACCACAAGACCATATAATCAAGTCATGTACGATTTCTATGACACCTACTGGTAAATACTATGTGTCCATTTTGACTGAATACGAAAAAGAGATCGTACAAAAAGAAGTAGAAACAGTTGTTGGATTAGACTTTGCGATGGATCAATTATACGTCAGTTCTGAGGATGAGAAAGCCAATTATCCTAAGTTCTATCGTGAAATGTTAGACCGATTAGCAAAGGCTCAACGAGTATTATCAAGACGTACAAAAGGTTCAGGGCGTTGGAATAAACAACGTATCCGTGTAGCTAAGCTGCATGAAAAAGTAGCAAACCAACGTAAGAACTTTCTTCATCATAAGTCTAAAGAGTTAGCTACTCATTTTGATGTTGTAGCTATTGAAAATCTAAATATGAAGGGAATATCGCAAGCACTTCATTTCGGAAAAAGTGTCGCTGATAATGCTTGGGGTATGTTCACTTCTTTCTTAGCTTATAAACTAAATGAACAAGGCAAACAGCTTGTGAAAATAGACAAATGGTTTCCTTCC
>NZ_WIPE01000169.1:5086-17701 GCF_009760835.1 Bacillus sp. EE-W1
CTAGGACGTTAAGTGGCGGGTAGTTCACTATTAAGATATTAAAACTGTTGAGAAAGTGTGCTGTTGTCCATGAAAAATATTGAGAATTTGTTGAGGGAATATTGAGAATGTTGCAATGCGATTGATTGTAGGGGAGTTAGAATTAATAATGCTTGTCAGATTATATGCGTGAAAAAAGGAAATAGGAAAGAGAACAGTTGCGTAGACTGTTCTCTTAAGGAGCGGAAGTGCTGAACATTTTCAATGACAATGATTCAACCATTCCGTTAATAATATGTGCAAATATTTATAATTCATACAAGAAAGGCGGCTATTAAAAATAGCCGCCTTGCCTCATGGAGAATTCAAGAAAATCAGAGATTCATTATGGATACAGATTGGATGTTACCAATCTATTCGTAGTATTGGAAATAATTCCATAAATTATTCATAAGTTAAAATTTCAATTCATCGTAGGATGTGCATTAGGATTTGAAAGAGGCATCAATGACAATTTAGAAGGAGATATTTCTATACAACATATGGAGGTACAATGGAAGGGTGACGATAAAAAATAAAAAGAGCAGTTAGAATGAACTAACTGCTCAGCTCTAGGGGAAATGAATAGTTTCAATTATTGAGATAATAAAAGGATAAGCAAAAAGGATTGAATTTGAAGAAAGTGTGTTGTTTTAATTGTATTAGGAGTTTTAATCATCGTATAACTATCTCCCCCATATGAATGGATAAATTGGAAAGAAGTCTTTGTATATCCTATAGGCTTAATTCTATGTATGATACTTGGACATTTTGGGTTACCAGAGTTTTCAATATTAGTAGGGTTAGTATGTATTGTATGAGGTATCCTTAGGACAATAGGAATTAGTGTTAAATAGAAAAAATAAGTGCAGAGAGCATCTAAATGGGATGATTTTTTATTTTGCATAGAAAAAGGAACCCAGAAGGGTTCCTTTTCTTATTCCGATCTATCTTAAGCGCATATAAGATAATGTTATTCTACATCTTAATATTAGGAATTACAATAAAGAAGTAAAGATTACCGTGAGGTGGTGTAAATAGGAGAAAGAACCATAAGTATTACTGCATGCTCTGGTTGTAATGAGCCTTGCATGTGGATATTAAATGTCTATTAAGTAAATTGGTCAAATTTTTTCTACAGGTGTTTCATAAAGGTAGATTAATTCGTAAATATGAAGCATTACGCTATAAGATAAAAATACTTACAAATTTTAAAAGAATTCCATTTGTGTACCAAGAAGCAAAATATATTTATGATAAAATATAGAAAAAGATGATTAAGAAGGGACAATTAAAGTGAAACCAACAATTTATGATGTTGCGGAAAAAGCAGGTGTATCAATAGCGACTGTATCTAAGGTAATTAATCAAACAGGGCGTATTAGTGAAAAAACAATAAACAAAGTAAATCAGGTAATGGACGAATTAGATTATCAGCCAAGTAGTGTAGCAGCAGCGTTAACAGGTAAAAAAACATATACGCTTGGGGTACTTGTCCCAGATATCTCAAATCCATTTTTTGCAGAAGTAGCAAGAGCTTTTGAAAATAGTGCACGAGAATCAGGGTATACACTCATCTTATGTAGTACGGACCATCAAACAAAACGTGAGCACGAATATATTGATTTATTATTTAAAAAGCAAGTAGATGGCATTATTATTGCGACGGAACTAAATGATTATAAACTTGTTAAAAAAATCGTGAATCGAGATTTGCCACTTGTTTTATTCACTGTAGATCATCCTTCCATCACGACTCATGTTGTGACAACTGATGATATGAGGGGAGGCTATCTAGCTGGAAGTTATCTAACGCAGAAAGGCCATACATCTTTAACGATTATGATGGAGAAGGATAGAAAAAGTAGCTTAGGGAGATTGACTGGTTTCAAACAAGCTCTTACAGATTCAGAGATTTCACTAGATGATGATGCTATAATTAGCTGCTATTCGACAGTGGAAGATAGCAAACGTGCAAGTAAAGAGTTACTTAATTTACCTAACAGACCCACAGCGGTTTTTGCTTGTACAGATTTGATTGCTATATGCCTATTGAATGAAGCAAGAAAACAAGGGCTTTCGATTCCGGAAGATTTATCAATTATCGGATTTGATAATACAATCTATGCTGAGATTGCAGATCCTGGGTTAACGACGATTGAACAGCCAATTACACAAATGGCGACCTGTACGTTTGAACAACTTCTAAAAACGATGGAAATGAAGGAGCATGCTAAACAAAAAATTACAATTATTCCTCAGTTAGTGGAGAGATCTTCAGTAAAGGATATTACATGAAAACTTTTTTAATAGCCCACTTGAATGTAACAAAAAGAAGGTCATCGTAACCATGTACAGTTATGATGACCTTCTTTTTATTTAGAATTTATACTGAGAATTGCTCTCCGCTTGTCTTATTTAAATCCTGCTTCATCTCATATTCCTTTGGAATAGTAAGGAAATGAGTTAAAAATGCACCAAAGAAGTACAAACCAGCAAAGATCCACATCACGCCGCCTACACCTAATGGACCGATGAAAGCAGTTACTACTAATGGTCCAACAAATGCTGATAATCCTGAACCTAAATTTAAGACAGACATTGCCGCTCCTTTATTTTCAGGAGATAAAGATGGAACTAATGCTGTAAGAGGTACATAACCAGCAAGTGTTGCTCCGTAGCAACATGCAACAAATAATATAGCCCAATAATTATGCCCTACCATTTGTGGTACATAATAGAGTGCAAGAGTTACAATTCCGCAACCGACTCCTCCAAACCATTTAATCGTATTTACCCAACCGAACTTGTCTCCAACAATACCAAAAATAATATTAAACACCATATTTACAAAGAATAGAGTACCCCAAATTTGAAGCCATTCAGTCATCGTAAAATTATATTTCATCATATAGGTAGGAAGGAAAACAACAAATCCAAACTGAGCGGCCGAGTTTATAATTTTAACAATACCACCTATACCAACTTTAGGATTTTCAAATGCGATGGTAATGCCTTTTAGTAATTCGCTTGATTTGTTAGCGCTTACGGTTTGTGCTTTAAATCTGTCCTTATTTACAACAATTGAGAACAATCCCCCGACAACAACAAAAATTAAAGCACTCCATAATGTAGCGATTTCTCCGATTTTAGGAACCATATAGCTAGAATAAAAGGCTCCTATCACACTAAGCCCTAGCTGGAATACGAACCAGAACCAGCCAACTGCTCTTGAAAGCATTTGCTGAGGCGTACTGTAAGATACCCAAACCAGGAAAGAATAAGCAAATAAGGGATAACCAAACCCTCGTAGGGCATAACAAATTAATATTACTGGATAATTCATATGTTGAATTCCTATACCGATGAAACCAATTGATCCTAAAATAAATGATACTAAACCAAATGTCATGACTTTTCTTGGTCCCCACATTTGTACAAATACCCCTGAAAACCAAGAAGAAGCAGATACAGTAATACCGTAAATAGTAAACAAAAATGCAGCATGTTCTAGCGTTAGTCCTTTTTCAACGAGATAAGGGGATAGCCATCCCTGTTCTAACCCGTCCCCAATCATAAAAACGATAATTCCTATGTATCCCCAAGTTAAATTAGAAGGGATACCAATCTTGTCCATAAATGTTTTGTTTGAACTAATAGCGTTCATTCTCCCACCACCGATAAGTTTTTTGGTTAAGCGCTTAATTATTTTTGATAAAAAAAGTATACGCTTACATTATGGGGGGCGTCAATTAAATTTTTTGACAATTTACAACTTTCTTTTATAGAACATTCTATTTACTTATTGGAGAATAAAGTAATGATGAATATGAAAAGAAAGGCATACCTTATAGATGGGGGGTTACTATTTAAAAGTCTTGGTTTTCTTTGTTATATCAGTATTTTAAAAGAATATATTTGTAGCTTTTTAGAGTGTTTATTTCTAATTATTAATTTTTATTTTTATGTAATACGTATATTGAGGGAATGCAAAATTCGGATGAAAAGAAGAGTATTCAAAAAAATAAAAATGTTTTCAATTTAGAATCAAGTGTGTATAATGAAGAAAAATAGGGAAAGCGCTTAACTGATTTGGTACGCTAAACCCTATAGACTTTCATTTCGTTTCTTAAATTTTAATATAGAGGGAGAAATCATATGAACGTTTTAACAATTGGGATTATTGGTGCTGGACGAATTGGGAAACTACATGTTGATAATTTGCAGCTTATGCCACAAGTGAAAATTAAAGCGGTTTCAGATGTAGTAATTAGTCATCTAGAAAAGTGGGCTCAAGATAAAGGGATTTCCACTCTGACTACAAACTATCAGGATTTATTAACTGATCCAGAAATTGATGCTGTCTTTATTTGTTCACCAACAAATACACATGCGCAAATTATTAAAGAAGCAGCTCTTGCGAAAAAACATATTTTCTGTGAAAAGCCTGTTAGTTTCTCAGTAGAAGAAACATTAGAAGCGTTAGAAGTGGTAAAAGAACAGGGAGTATCTCTTCAAGTAGGATTTAATCGTCGTTTTGATCCTAACTTCAGGAAAGTTTATGATCTTATTCAACAAGGCGAAGTGGGACAGCCACATATTTTAAAAATTACGTCTAGAGATCCACAACCACCAAGTATAGAGTATGTCCGTTCTTCAGGTGGATTGTTTATGGATATGATGATTCATGATTTTGATATGGCTCGCTATGTGATGAATAGTGAAGTCGTTGAAGTATTTGCATATGGAACAACATTAATTGATCCATCCATTCAAGAAGTAAACGATGTTGATACAGCAATTGTCACATTAAAATTTGCAAATGGAGCTTTAGGGGTAATTGATAATAGCCGTCAAGCTGTTTATGGATATGATCAGCGTGTTGAAGTGTTTGGTGAAAAAGGGGCGGTCGCTGCGGATAATTGCTGCCCGACAACAGTTCAAGTGTCAAAAACAGAAGGTATTGTAAAAGATAAGCCGCTTTATTTCTTCTTAGAGCGCTACACGCAAGCTTACATTGAGGAAGTAACACAATTTACAAAGTCAATTATAGAAGGACAGGCTGTTATTTGCAGTGGTAATGATGGGTTACAGGCAGAAAGAATTGCGAAAGCTGCGAAGGAATCTTTACTAACTGGAAAACCTGTTCAAATTGAACATAAACAGCCTACATTAAATCAATAAAGAGAGCGCTTACTTCTAGATAGATAAAGAGTCATGAATAGTAAGTTTATAAAAATATGAACCATATCATTCACTCATTCATAAAGCATGGGAGGTAGAAACAATGAATCCACTTATTTTTAAAGAAGATTGTCCATTAGACCTAATTGCAGTTGGACGTTTATGCGTTGATTTAAATGCCAATGAAACACAACGTCCTATGGAAGAAACAAGAACGTTTACTAAGTATGTGGGGGGATCTCCTGCGAATATCGCAATTGGTGCGGCGCGTCTTGGCTTACAAACAGGATTTATCGGTAAAGTGTCCGATGATCAAATGGGCCGCTTTATTACAGGGTACCTAAAGGATAACAATATTAATACAGATCAGATATGTATTGATCGCACTGGTGCAGTGACAGGTCTAGCTTTTACAGAAATTAAAAGTCCTCAAGATTGCAGTATTTTAATGTACCGCGACAATGTCGCAGATTTAAATCTTGATCCAACAGAAGTATCTGAGGACTATATTAAACAATCAAAAGCTCTCTTAATTTCAGGAACAGCTTTAGCGAAAAGTCCTTCTCGCGAGGCGGTATTTTTAGCGCTAGAATATGCGCGTAAACATGATGTAGTCGTATTTTTTGATGTTGATTACCGCCCGTATACATGGCAATCAGAGGCTGAAACGGCTGTGTATTACAATCTAGCGGCTGAAAAATCTGATGTCATTATTGGAACGCGTGAAGAGTTCGATATGATGGAAAAACTATTAAACTATGAACAATCTAATGACCAAGTTACGGCTGAAAGATGGTTTTCTCATCATGCGAAAATAGTTGTAATTAAACATGGCGGGGATGGTTCAATCGCTTATACGAGAGATGGTCAATCTCACCGAGGCGGTATCTTTAAAACAAAGGTTTTAAAGACGTTTGGCGCTGGCGACTCGTATGCTTCTGCATTTATTTATGGCCTAATGCAAGGACTTGAGATTCCTCAAGCAATGCGATTAGGTGGCGCTTCTGCTTCAATTGTTATTTCTAAACATAGCTGTTCTGATGCAATGCCAACAAGGGCAGAGATTTCTGCATTCATGGAAACGGCTGAGGAATTGGTATAGAAACGTTTTTAATCAATAATCAAGTGAGGGCGTATCTTATATACGCTTCTATATTACATAAAAGGGAGAGAATGAATATGACAGTACAAACAGCACAAATTGTAAAAAACTACATTGGTGGCGAATGGGTAGAATCTATTTCAACTAAGATGGAAGCTGTATACAATCCAGCAACAGGGGAAGTAATCGCCCAGGTACCACTTTCAACAAAAGTAGATGTTGAACAAGCTGTATTAGCAGCAAATGAAGCATTCAAATCTTGGTCCAAAACAGCTGTGCCAAAACGTGCTCGTATTCTATTTAAATATCAACAATTATTAGTAGATAAATGGGAAGAGTTAGCGAAACTTATTACGATTGAAAACGGAAAAAGCTATAACGAAGCTTACGGTGAAGTTCTTCGTGGTATCGAGTGCGTGGAGTTTGCTGCAGGTGCTCCTACATTAATGATGGGAAAACAACTTCCTGATATTGCGACAGGTATTGAGTCTGGTATGTATCGTTACCCAATTGGTGTTATAGGCGGGATTACACCTTTTAACTTCCCAATGATGGTTCCATGCTGGATGTTCCCACTTGCGATTGCTTGCGGTAATACATTTGTGTTAAAACCTTCAGAGCGTACACCACTTCTAGCAGCAAGATTAGCAGAATTAGCTGCAGAAGCTGGTTTACCTAAAGGTGTATTAAATATCGTAAATGGTGCACACGATGTAGTAAATGGTCTTCTGGAACATAAATTAGTGAAGGCAATTTCATTTGTAGGTTCTCAGCCTGTCGCAGAATATGTATACAAAAAAGGAACAGAAAACTTAAAACGCGTTCAAGCATTAGCGGGTGCGAAAAACCATTCCATTGTATTAAATGATGCGAATCTTGAACTAGCAACAAAGCAAATTATTAGTGCTGCATTCGGTTCAGCTGGTGAGCGTTGTATGGCTGCTTCTGTTGTTACAGTAGAAGAAGAAATTGCAGATCAATTAGTTAAAAGACTCGTAGAAGAAGCAAATAAAATCGTAATCGGCAATGGTCTTGATAAAGATGTATTTTTAGGACCAGTTATTCGTGATAACCATAAAGAGCGCACAATTGGTTACATCGATTCAGGTGTAGAGCAGGGCGCTACATTAGTTCGTGATGGACGCGAAGATACGGCTGTAAAAGGAGCTGGCTACTTCGTTGGCCCAACAATTTTTGACCATGTTACAAAAGAAATGAAAATCTGGCAAGATGAGATTTTTGCTCCTGTTTTATCCATTGTTCGTGTGAAATCATTAGACGAAGCGATTGAAATTGCAAATGAGTCTCGCTTTGCAAATGGAGCTTGCATTTATACAGATAGCGGGGCAAGTGTACGTCAATTCCGTGAAACAATTGAATCCGGCATGTTAGGTGTGAATGTTGGGGTTCCAGCACCGATGGCATTCTTCCCGTTCTCTGGCTGGAAAGATTCTTTCTATGGAGATCTTCATGCGAACGGTACTGACGGCGTTGAGTTTTATACTAGAAAGAAAATGCTTACATCTCGTTGGGAAAAGTAATCATGAAGAGAGAAGTAGAATCTCTCTAGGTGCTTGGAAGCGAAAGTAACGAAGGTAGTAAAACATAAGAAGGAAGTATTAGGAGTCTATCGAATTCCTGATACTCCTTTTTCATATGCAGAATGACTGATAGAGATGGAAAGGAGTAAACAATATGCAAACTGTTAGAATGACGACGGCGCAAGCTTTGGTGAAATTTTTGAATCAGCAATACGTAGAGTTTGATGGGAAGCAACAAAAGTTTATTAAGGGAATCTTTACGATTTTTGGTCATGGAAATGTAGTTGGCCTAGGTCAAGCTTTAGAAGAAGACGCAGGAGAATTAGAAGTATATCAAGGGAGAAATGAACAAGGAATGGCAAATGCTGCGATGGCCTTTGCAAAACAAAAACATAGAAAACAAATTATGGCATGTACTTCTTCTGTTGGTCCTGGATCAGCAAATATGATTACCTCTGCTGCAACAGCTTCGGCAAATAATATTCCCGTTTTACTACTTCCAGGTGATGTATTTGCAACGAGACAACCTGATCCTGTTCTTCAACAAATTGAACAAACACATGACTTATCTATTTCTACGAATGATGCATTTCGTGCAGTAAGTAAGTACTGGGACCGGATAAATCGTCCTGAACAATTGATGACAGCTATGATTCAAGCCATGCGTGTTTTAACGAATCCGGCAGATACAGGAGCTGTAACAATTTGCTTACCACAAGATGTCCAAGGGGAAGCATGGGATTTTCCGACGTACTTCTTCCAAAAGCGCGTTCACCGTATTGAGCGTCGCCTACCTACCAAAGCCAGCTTAGCGGATGCGGTTGAAATGATTAAGAGAAAGAATAAGCCAATTATGATTTGCGGTGGTGGTATAAGATATGCAGAAGCGGCAGAGGAACTGAAACAGTTTGCTGAGACATTCCACATTCCATTTGGAGAAACACAAGCTGGGAAAAGCGCGATAGAAAGTAATCATCCATATAATCTTGGCGGCATTGGGGTAACTGGAAATGTAGCAGCCAATACGATTGCAAAGGAAGCGGATCTTGTTATTGGGATCGGGACGAGATTTACTGATTTTACAACGGCATCTAAGCAATTGTTCCAGAATAAAGAGGTTGAGTTTTTAAACATCAACATTTCGGAATTCCATGCGAACAAACTTGATGCATTGAAGGTTATAGCAGATGGAAAAGAAGCACTTCTTGCTCTAATAGATGAACTGCAAGCAATTGAGTATCGATCTAGTTATACAGTAGAAATCACTGATGCAAAAAAGGCTTGGGAAAAAGAATTAGCACGTCTACATAATGTTTGCTTTACAGATCAAGATTTCATGCCAGAAGTTGCAGGTCATTTCGATGAGAATTTAAATGAGTATGTAGACGCACTTGGTACACAATTAACACAGACTGCAGTCATTGGACAAATCAATACATTACTTGATGAAGATGCAATTATTGTTGGCGCGGCAGGAAGTCTTCCGGGTGATTTACAAAGAATGTGGGCAGCAAGAAAACCTAATACATATCACATGGAGTATGGGTACTCTTGCATGGGCTATGAAGTTGCAGGTGCACTGGGTGCAAAGCTAGCTGAACCATCGAAAGAAGTATATGCAATGGTAGGGGATGGCAGTTACCAAATGCTACATTCTGAGCTTGTCACAAGTCTTCAAGAAAACAAAAAAATTAATGTTTTATTGTTTGATAACTCTGGATTTGGCTGCATTAATAACTTACAAATGGGTAATGGAATGGGGAGCTTTGGAACAGAGTTTCGTTACCGAAACCAGGAAACTCGTAAATTAAACGGGGCTATTATGAAAATAGATTTTGCAGCTAGCGCGGCTGGATATGGCGTAAAAACGTATCAAGTTACATCAATGGAACAATTACAGGAAGCGCTTAAGGATGCGAAAAAACAAACAGTTTCTACATTAATTGATATTAAAGTATTACCAAAAACAATGACAAATGGATACGATTCATGGTGGCATGTAGGTGTTGCAGAAGTATCTAAAAGTCAAAGTGTACAAGCTGCGTACGAGAGTAAAGTAAGTAACTTACAAAAGGCAAGACCTTATTAGATTAGAACACAAAGAGAGCTTTTTATCTACATGCATATTGTTTTAGGAAGCTCTCCTTTTAACGAGCGGATAAGAAAAGTTGGCGAAATTCTATAACATTTTGCGAAGAGGAGAGACAAGGGGATGTTCAAAGAAAATACAATTAAGCTTGGAATTGCACCAATTGCTTGGACAAATGATGATATGCCGGAGCTAGGAGCAGAAAATACGTTTGAACAATGTATTAGTGAGATGGCACTAGCTGGATTTAATGGAAGTGAAGTAGGGAATAAATATCCGAGAAATACTATTGTATTAAAAAAATCTTTGGAATTACGAAACTTGGAGATTGCTAGTGCATGGTTTAGTACGTTTTTAACAACGAAGCCGATTGAAGAGACGGTAGAAGAATTTATTAAGCATAGGGATTTCTTGCATGACATGGGTGCAAAAGTCATCGTTGTTTCAGAGCAAGGGCATAGTATTCAAGGTTTAATGGATGTACCACTATTTAAAAATAAGCCTGTTTTTACAGAAGAAGAGTGGAAAAAGCTAGCGGATGGGTTACATCACCTCGGTAAATTAGCTCAGGAAAAGGGGCTACATATTGTATACCATCACCATATGGGTACGGGTGTTCAAACAACGGCAGAAATTGAAAAGTTAATGGATATGACGAATCCAGAGCTTGTATCCCTACTTTTTGATACAGGTCATCTTGTTTTTTCAGGAGAAGAGCCGCTTTATGTTTTGAAAAAATATTTACCTCGTATTAAACATGTACATTTAAAAGATATTCGCCAAGAAGTAGTAGATGCTGTAAAGGAAAGTGATTTAAGCTTCTTACAGGCAGTGAAGAATGGCGCATTTACAGTTCCAGGGGATGGCGTAATTGTATTCGATGAAGTATTTACTATCCTTGCAAACTCTGATTATAAGGGTTGGTTTGTGGTAGAAGCAGAGCAAGATCCAGCTTTAGCGAATCCTTTTGAATATGCATTAAAAGCCCGGAAATTTATACAAGAGAAAGCAGGTCTTTAATTACCACATTGTGAGATTACATAAGGAGTAAAAAGACGAGACATTTGTTTTCTATTTAATAAATAATATTGAAACAGGTGAATGTGTAATGCCATTAGTGCAAATGAAGGATATTTTAATTAAGGCAAATGAAGATAATTATGGGGTCGGGGCTTTTAGTGTCGCTAATATGGAAATGGTAATGGGAGCTATCAAAGCAGCAGAAGAGTTGCGTTCTCCACTTATTCTACAAATTGCGGAAGTTCGTTTGAATCATTCGCCGATTCATCTGATTGGTCCTTTGATGGTTGCTGCGGCGGAAAAAGCGACTGTCCCAGTAGCAGTTCACTTTGATCATGGTATGACGTTTGAAAAGATTAAAGAGACATTAGAAATTGGTTTTAGTTCGGTTATGTTTGATGGCTCTCACTATCTGTTAGAGGAGAATATCCAAAAGACAATAGAAATTGTAGCGCTTGCGAAACAGTACGGAGCGACGGTAGAAGCTGAGATTGGCAGAGTAGGCGGTAGTGAGGACGGATTAGAAGATATTGAAATGTTGCTGACAAGCACTACAGAAGCAAAACGATTTGCAGAAGAAACAGACGTAGATGCGTTAGCTGTTGCAATTGGAAATGCGCATGGTATGTACAATGGAGATCCTGATTTACGATTAGACCGCCTACAAGAAATTAACGAGGTAGTCCATATTCCACTCGTATTACATGGTGGTTCTGGCATTAGCCCAGAGGATTTCAAACAATGTATTCAACATGGTGTTCGCAAAATTAATGTAGCAACAGCGACGTTTCAGAATGTAATTGCTGCGGTTAACACTGCTGCCCTAAATACTCCTTATTCAGATTACTTTACGTATCATCAAGATGTAATTAAGGCCGCATACGAAAACGTTAAAAATCATATGCTCATATTCGGAAGTGAAAACAAAGCATAACCAGAAAGGTTTACTTCATTAATATCAGAAGAAACTCGAAATTTAGTTAGCTGACAAAGATAGAGAATGATAGAGTAGCCATTAATTAAAAGGGGGAGAAAGCCGTGTTAGGAAAATTAGGTGAATTAAATGAAGGGTATAATGTATTAACAGAAATGAACGGTCAATGCAGTGATATGTTAATGGATATAGGCATATATAAGATGTCTAATGGAAAAGAAGAGTTGCTATATGATAATAAGAATGAAACGGCAGTTCTTTTACTAGAAGGAACAATACGATTAGAGTGGGAAGGAATGGAACAAGTTATTCAAAGGCAGTCTGTTTTTGAAGAAAACCCTTGGTGTTTACACGTGGCTAAAAATGTGAAAGTTACAATTACCGCTCTTTCAGATAGTGAAGTGCTTGTTCAAAAAACAGATAATGATCAAAAATTTGCATCCAAGTTGTATACTCCAAATGAATGTCAAAGTGTTGTAGCTGGAGAAGGAGTATGGGAGGGAACAGCACAGCGTGTTATTCGTACAATTTTTGACTATAATAATGCGTCATATTCTAATATGGTAGTAGGAGAAGTTATTTCTTATCCAGGGCGATGGTCCAGTTATCCACCACATCACCATGACCAGCCAGAGGTATATTATTATCGCTTTAACAAGCCGCAGGGATTTGGATGTGCAATGGTAGGCGAGGATGCTTATCGCGTTGTACATAATAGCTTTATTAC
>NZ_WIPE01000169.1:17712-18457 GCF_009760835.1 Bacillus sp. EE-W1
CGAAAATTTGGCCAGAAAAGGAATAGACGAAAATAAATACGAGCACTCCTATTTATAGTGATAGGGTGCTCGTTTTTCTATTTATGCGCAGAAAGGAAGATCCTTCTTACTGTTACCGTCGGGCTATCGTCCTGCACACATTTGAAGAAGGAGAATTCTTTCAGTAAGTATGTAGAAATAATCCTTCATTTTGGCGTTTGCTTCTGACCTGATAGTTATTTTTTTATGGGGAAAAAATTAGTTTACTGGTTATTAAGTTTTTTCTTTGTAATTTATTTTTTGTTTGTTGTTCTATCTACATCTGAAATGGGTGAGTCTGTGCCGTATAGGTCTTGGTTACTATCTTTATTGCTAGCATTATTGTTATTGTTTGGATTATGTTTCACTTGAGATGATGTTTCTAGCATTTGTTCTTGTTCCTTACTAGGGGTATTCAGGGCATCCGAAGGGACGCGATTAATCTGTTCGCTCAATAGATTTTCTTTGTCCATATTATAAAGCTCCTTTTTGAAATGAGATAAAAAACAGTGGAATTATTAATAGACACTTCGATATTTTGTGTCTTTGAAAGGAATTATATACAAACATATATTGCAAAGTTAACTATTGAACTACCCCCACTTTTACTTCGTTTAGAAGAGGGGGATTCCTAAGTAAAGAGTTCTATCGAACTCTAATTTATTAGGCTATCTCCACAGTCCTTGCGGTTAGAAGTCTTATCGCTTCATTCTTTAGATTGATACTT
>NZ_WIPE01000108.1:0-23645 GCF_009760835.1 Bacillus sp. EE-W1
GTTGCTTCGTCTAAGTTAGCAAACATGT
Organism: Bacillus sp. EE-W1; assembly: GCF_009760835.1. Lineage (NCBI taxonomy): Bacteria > Bacillati > Bacillota > Bacilli > Caryophanales > Bacillaceae > Bacillus > Bacillus sp. EE-W1. The sequence continues at coordinate 29 of NZ_WIPE01000108.1, forward strand.
CTCCATGCTTACCCTTCTCTGGGAACTTCACGCCTAGCTTTGTTAATTCTTCTTTTGCTTGTTCACGTGTTAATTTACCGGATTTCTCTTGCTCTAAAATTGATTTCGCTTTTTCTTTTGTTTGATCATCTAATCCCGCAAACATATCTTTACGTTTTTCTTTCTCTGGAAGCTTTACACCTAACTCCTTCAACTGTTTCTTTGTATCGTCCATAATCGTTTTTACTTTTTGTTTTGTAGCGTCATCTAAATCTTTTTTCGCCGTTTTTGTAGACTGCTCAGCTGCTTGAGTATTCGTTGCCGCGAATGCCGGAATACCGACTCCTCCAATGATTCCAAATGATAAAGCACCTGCAATCGCTAAATACCCAACTGTTTTCTTCTTCATAGGAAATTTCCTCCTTCATATTTCTAAAGCATGTACACTTTCGTATACAATTCCTATAGTAATGTCGGTTTCTTAACATTTCCTTAACGACTTAACAAAAAAACGCCGCTCATCCCGAGCGGCGTTTTTCTAAGCTTTTTGTAATTGTAATTCTTCACGTTCCATTATTCTTCTTAATACAATTGTTTGTGTCATTGTAAATAAATTACCCGTTATCCAGTACAACACAAGTCCTGATGGCGCCGCAAATCCCATAAATAAAATCATTGCTGGCATCATAATTTGCTGCACTTTCAGCATCTGTACTTGTTCTCCAGGTGTAATATTAGATTGGAAAACTTTCATCTGAATAAATGTCGTTAACGCTGCGATAATCGGTAATATATGATAAGGATCTGCATGTCCTAAGTTCACCCATAAAAATGACGATGTGCGAATCTCTTCTGTTCGGCTAATCGCATAATACAAAGCAGAGAAAATCGGCATTTGTATGAATAGTGGCCAGCAACCAGCTAGTGGATTCCAACCGCCTGATTTCATTAGTTCCGACATTTCCTTTTGATACTGCTTTTGTTTTTCAAGATCTTTACCCACATCACCGTATTTTTGTTTCAGCTTCTGCAGTTCAGGTTGCATTTTCTTCATTTTCGCTTGACTACGATATTGTGAAACAGCTAATGGAATCATGGCTGAACGAATAACGAGCGTCATAATAATGATAGCAATCCCGAAGCTAGCTCCTGGTATGTGATGAGCAACAAATTGAATCATAAACGAGATTGGATATACGAAATAATGATCCCAAATTCCCGTACTATGTGCATCAATTGGGGCTGCATTACTGCAACCAGATAAAACAAAAACAAGTAATAATGATAAACTAACGAGCACAGCTCGGTATGATTTTAACATGTTCATTCCTCCAATGTTTCGTAATTATTTAGCGAAACATTGGTGTATACGGACCGACCTCGTCATTCTCTTCACTGGATTCTTGTCTGCGCACAGAACGAATCATTCCATATTTATAAAAAATAGAGAAAAGCGTTACATTACCAGTACCCTCTTCACACGTATTAACTAGTTTAAAAGCTCTTTGTCTACCGCTTGATGCTTGCTGACGCACAAAGCGAGAAACATTAGCAAGGAAGAAAACTTCTAATAAACAAAGTGCTGTCGTTACAAACGATATATATAGAATTGCATCCTGCAATAAAAATTCCATCGCTTCACATCCTTAATAAGGTCATTTTAGCACATTCAACAAACATTCTCTATTTCCTTTTATCGTCAAAAAAGTATTTTGCATATTTTCTCAAGAAAACTATGCTAAAAAACTAATGTATTCGCTTTCTTTAGTATATTCACACGTATCCTTGTATAGGTTTAATTTGTTAGAAATTTATAAAATTTTCGCATTATAATAAAACTATTGCCAGTTTTTGAAAAAACCTTTATTCTCTTCTTGTAATCAAAAATGAATATGGAGATGAAACATACTATGGGTCAACTAGGAGACGCCGATTACGTTCCCGACACCGCCTTTTTATCCTTCCCAGCAGCTAAAACATTTCACTTAGAATTTATCATACAGTTGGTTGTTATTTTCGTAGCCTCTATTTTGTATGCAATTTCTATGAATATGTTCTTTATCCCGCATAACATGATTAGCGGTGGCTTCGCTGGTGTAGGGATGATTATCGGTTATTTAATGCACTACAATATCGGTGCACTTATCTTTTTACTAAACATTCCTCTTCTTATTTTAAGTCACTTTTACTTAGGCAAGAAGACAACCTTTTTAACAGCGTACTTTGTAGCTATATCATCGTTAGCGATGAACATTATCCCTGTACACCAAGTTTCAGACGATATTTTACTGTCTTCTGTATTTGGTGGTGTAATCTGCGGAGCAGCTTCCGGAATCATATTCCGATTTGCTTCTTCAACAGGTGGCTTTGATGTTGTTGGATTGATTGTAGCGAAACATCGAGATATTTCAATTGGAGCAATCATCTTTGGATTCAACTTAATCTTACTTGTTGCAGCAGGATTTATTTTCGGATGGGATATTACGCTTTATACGTTAATTAGCCGGTTTGTAGTCAGCAAAGTTATCGATGCTGTGCATACGAAACATATTAAATTAACGATAATGACAGTTACAGAAAAAGGTGAGGAAATAAAAAGCGCACTATTGCATCACGGCATACGCGGGGTGACAATGGTAGATGCTGTCGGCGGCTATACAAACCATAAGAAAAAAATGATTTACACTGTCGTGACTCGCTATGAGTTAGGCGAAATGAAACGTATTATCCGTCAAGTGGATAACAAAGCATTCATGAACATTACTGAAACAGTTGAAATTGTCGGCCGTTTCAAACGCATATAAAAAAGGTTAATACATGAAAGGGCATAACATATTAGTCATATATAATATGTTATGCCCTTTGTTATTCAACTAACGCACCCTTTAGCATAATAAAATCACGAAGTTTATTACTACAAATCGGAGGATAGCATTCCGTATACAATACTATCTGTCCATTCATTTTTACTCCAAAAATCTTGTATGAAATGGGCTTCCTTTCTCATGCCTATTCGTTCACACAATTTTTGTGAAGCTGTATTACGTGCATCAAGATTAGCTTGTATACGATGTACATAAAATTCATTAAATAATTTAAATACCAAACTACTTACTGCTTCTGTTGCCAAACCTCTCCCAGCTACTTCATTTGAAAAACTATAACCAATCTCAACAGTGTCTTTCATATTTGTGTACCATACGGATAAATCACCAACTACTTTAGTCTTGTATATAACTGCCAAACTTAATATTGATTCTTCAGTAAGTACATTGTTTGCTAGCTTCTTATTAAATCTTTTCTGCATGTCTTCATGAGTCCACTTATTATGTAATAGGAACTTACATGTATCATCATTATTATAAATAGCAAATACATCCTGTAAATCAGTACTCTTAAAAGGTCTAATTATTAATCTTTCTGTTGTGATCTCCAAGTTAGCTCTCCTCCCTTACATTCATGCAACAAAACATTTTTTATAGTATGTAAGCCTCCTTCTTAGATCTCACCTTGATTACATATTTCATCATAATAAATTAAAATCCTTCTTCCACTAAACCGCATTGTTAGTGGTATTTCCTTGCGATTTTTATTTTTTACACTTATTACAAAATCAGATAATTCTATTATTGTGGCCCTAAATGTGTTATAATGAAAGCAGACTCACAAAAAAAGAGTATATAGACTTGGAAGTTTCTCTTATTTTTACAAGCAAAAAGAAACGAGCAGTCGGGTATATTTCAGACACCATACACGTAACGGTTTAAACAACCGATCACTCTTCAATGATCTTTTTATAAAAAGATACGTACAACTAAAACTCACTTCAATATACTATACCTACCTTTTTGACTTCCAAATCATCTTATTACATAAGGAGATGAACATATGAATCAATATATAAGATACACAATAGCTGTCCTGTTTGCTATTATCGGCGGAACGATCTGCTTCTGGACAAACACTCAGCTAGGAGAGAATATCATTTTTAATGGAATCGAAACCCTTGTAAGCGCTTCAATTTTAGGTGGATACATTTACTTCCTCTTCAATCCAGAAGAAAATGCGCAAAAAACAATGTTATTAACAATGATTGGAATCGTTGGCGGATGTATTTCCTACTCAATGACTAACTATACATTACCACTTCAATTAAGCTCAGCTTTCTTCCACGGTCTATGGACTTGGTTCATTGCATTCTGCCTAGCAGACGTATTCAACCTTTTACAAGACAATGAAGAAGAAAACGGTCGCCAAATTGAAAGTAACTCGTAAGCTGGAAGATACTCTTCCAGCTTTTTTGTTTTGTTACTCTTTCCTGTTCATACTCCATCACTAAAATAAAAAGAAGCTACCCCCACGGCAACTTCTTTTCCACATACCCCATTCAGTATTCACTAAAATATATCAACGATTTTTCAAATATATCGATCGTTTCTCCACTTATATCAACGATTTTTTCATTATATCGACGTTTCGACACAGGTTATCGACTTACCGACACCCTTCGACACTCAAAACGCACAACATACCCTATCCCCCAAGCAATTTACTGCCGAACTCTACGATTAAAAAGATAACTAATAGGATCGCGAGTATCTTTAATGCTACATATGCTACTTTAAAAACAGCATAAATAAGCAAGACTATTAAAATAATCGTTAAAATTTCCATCTAGAATTCCTCCAAGCTTTGCTCTGCTTATCTTATTTTACTCGCCACAGACTTTTTATGGAACGGCATAAGACGACATAGAAAAAAGAGGATACCTTATCCATCGTAAGATACCCTCTCTTTCAACTGCTCAAACCATTCTCTCTCTAATTGTAAATATCCTATTTCACTCTTCTCGGCACTCTTTAATTCTTTGTCTGCTTTCCTCATATAAGTGTGGGACGCTTCCATATCGCCCTCTAAATATTTAACAATTCCTTGTGTGCGATAATACCCATGTAAGTCCACTTTTGTAATGGCCTTCCCATGTTCCTTCGCTTCTTGCAGAGAAAGACTATCCATCTGATAAAGAGCTTTATATAAAAGATACCAACTATGAAAACTACTAACGAAATATTTATTTTCTTTCGTGACAGAAAGTTGGGCAACTTGTTCTACATATAGTATTGCTCTTTCCATTCCCTTTTGATCCGATCGGGCAAGGAAAACGAGCATAAGTCCGCTCATGATCTCTCTTATATTTTTATTTTCTTTTATTTTATCTTCGCTAAGTTCTACTAATCTCTTATCCCAATCTTTCGGCCTCTTATAACTAAATAACTCACTCGATACTTGAATGTTATATACATGCTGCTTCGCCTTTTCATCATCTTTAATTAAAATAAGAAATTGCATACCATCGCTCATAAGCGTTCCTTTTATCGGCGCGATTGTAACCGCAAAAATTATAAAATGGAAAACAGAAAAATATAAAAGATATTGATAATAACTCACCATGTATATGTAACCAAAAGTAATACCAAATAGTAAACTTGTAATTGGTCCACCTAAAGTCATCCATGCCCATTTTTTTGAAAGGTTAGGTGTTACTATAGAAGGCGGTATTAACATTGCCACGCCTCCGAAGTACGCCCATAATTTATTTTCTCGAATGCGTACTTTTCCCTTCTCTTTTTGAACAGTAATAGGCCCTACTGTCATAAATTTAAATGTCAAACCACCTATTACGCCGAATACGACATGTCCTAACTCATGAATGATTACCACTGCCAGAAAAATCCCCAATAATGCCCATATATTCAACATTGTTTCTAATTTCCCAGTTCGGATCACTCCGTATAAAATGGACAGAATGAGCGCCACTGTCAGTGAACCAGCTGGCCTTCTTAAAATATCCACCTTTTTCTCCCCTTAATAAATCATTTTTCTATGCATTTCGTACATGAATTTTCCGAGATGCAATATCCAAATAAATGAGATTAGGCCAATTAATACAAAATCGATATCACTAGCCGCTGTATATATAACGGCAGCCCACCATACATATGCTAATATTGTATTCGTAAATTCATACGCTTTATATCCAGCCTCATGCACAATGTGCTTTAATCCCTCATCTGCATTTTTCGTCCACATTTTCATAGATTCCATATATGTTACACCTTGTTCAGGATATAGCTTATTATAACGATTCTTTGTTATGAGCCCGATAACCACTACAATAGTTAAACAGACGATAGAAGCTACTAAATTCCACACTGCAAATGAAACATTTGTATCCTGCAACAGTGCACGTCTACATGTAATAACTGCATATACAAACCATGCTTGCGTAACTATATCACCTACACGTAAATATATACTTATAATGCCTAATTTTCTTCCTTGTACGCTCTCTTCTTCATCGCGTGCCTCCGCTAACATACGTGTATTCTTCCAAGTGTAGTACATCATTACGATTCCAAAAATAGTACATACACCTATAAATGTATTAGATGATAATTTTCTCGGTTCATCCGAGAGTAAATTTAAAGCTATATAAGATGTTAAAAAGCCACCCATCATACTTAATGCTATTTTCCCCACAACATCAAATTGTTTTTTTCGATTACTCTTCATCTCCATCTTCCCCCTCCACTAACGCAAATATTTCCTCCACCGGTACGTTGAAAATTTGTGCGATTTTTAGCGACAATACAATAGATGGTGCATAATCCCCGCGCTCAATTAAACTAATCGTTTGCCGTGATGATCCAATCGCTTTCCCTAAATCCCCTTGTGATAAACGATGCTTTGCTCGCAATTCCCTCACTCGATTTTGAAGCTTCATGTCTTCCCTCTTTTTCATTTATTTAATTAAAATTGTAAATAATATCCTTATTTTTGTCAATTATAATTGTCATTACGACTATAATAATTGACAAAAATAAAGATGTATTATGATGAAAATAACTTATATAATGAATGTGAAATATTAACAAAGGAGGTTCCATATGAAGAAAACATCTACCTTTTCTTACGTTCTTACTAAGCTTACAGCAGCTTTATTATTATTATTATTACTTATTAGCACGCTTCTCTTAACAACTAGTCAACAAACATTATATAGTTTCTTAGCTGGATTACGAGAACTACTTTATGTTCCCTTCGCTCCTATTCTTGCGGCGTATGCAATTTTTTGTTCTATTTGCATCGATAAATTGAAATTAAAAACATATACAAGACTGAAGACATTATGCCTTTATATTTTTTGCGGCTATTTATTTTCTCTTCCATTCCTAATATTTAAAGAAGCTAGTCTAATACAGTTCTTGTTTCTCGGATCAATTGGAGCAGTGTGTTCTCTTTTTTTCTACTTATGTGCAGTTATAGCAACAAAACTTAAGTGGATACAATATGTCGTGCCAGGCATTATGCTTATTATATTTATCACAATCAACTTTATCGATCTAGAAAAGGTTGGAACATCAAAAGAACAATGGGTCGAAACAAAAACAGAAAACTCTTTCGAAGCATCTTTTCAACATTTTAGTGGTGAACATAAAGTCCCCATTGAACTAAAACGAGGTGACATATTAGAATTTACCATTGAATCACGAGCTGAAAATCCGGATGGCTACATGGGAGCCGTAAAAATGGCTAGTGAGTTTCAAGAGGAAGAAAATTATTTAGCTTCAAACGGTCCTAATACATACCAATTTGCAGCAATTAAGACGGGAACGTATTACATTATAGTTAATGGCAATAAGTTAAAAGGAAAGTTGAGAATAGATTGGAATATAAAATAAAAAGGCAGTGCATCTGCACTGCCTTCCTAAATTCTGACATAGAATGGATTCCATATTAACTTGCGTTTTGTAACAATACTCGTTTTAGCTGTTTGCGGAAACGTATTCCTAACGTAATTGCTACGATAACGAAAACTCCAACAATGATTTTACCGATATGATCTTCTAGCACTCCAAAAATATCATGTAAGTTGCCACCTAACCAATAACCACCGATTAAGAAGAATGATACCCAAAATAGAGCACCTGAGTAAATTGTAATCGCAAAACGACGGAATGGTAAGTTAATAATTCCTGCAAAATATCCTGTAAAATGACGTACACCAGGAATAAAGAAGCCGATAAAAATAAGGAAGTATCCATACTTATCAAACCACATTCTTGTTAAGTCGATTTTTCTTTGTGTTAAAAATACGTATTTCCCATACTTTTGAATAAAGGGCATACCTAATTTATTTCCTAAAAAGTATTGAATTGTCATTCCTACACTTGTCCCAATAAAGGATAGGATAATTAAAATCGGTAAACTTAAATCGCCCTTCTGTGCTAAAAACCCCGCATATGCTAACGTTGGCTCTCCCGGAAACGGAAGTGCAATATATTCTAACAGCAAACCAACAAGTACAACATAGTACCCGTATTGCTGAAATAATTCATGAATCCATTCCATGTCATCTCTCCTTTCAATCACGTACAACTTCTTACTATTATTGTATAAAAAAATTGTCGAAATAACTATCACAATAGCTTACATTTTTATTACATTTTTGTAAGACTCACACTAAAGTTTTCTGTTCATTATTTGCTGCTATCCATTATCGTTTTAAAATAAGCTAACAACTATATATCAGACGACACAAGGGCATTAATATGCATTTTTCATCCAGTTTTTAACACTTAGAAATCACCTTATTTTGTTCTCAATAAAAAACCACCACAAACTCATACTAACTTCATATTAGCTTCATATACGTATTGTAAGATTATATCGGAATTTGTTGAAAAATTTAACTAATATATGACTAAGCATTAAATTGAATAAATATAAGTAGTTTTTCGAAATTGAAAAAAGGGTGAATAAGAAATGGAAGCTTATAAAATGCATGATTTTATTAATACAAATGTTGAATCTCATCAAAATGAAACCGTTTTTAATTTACACATATGTGAAACAAGTGAATTTGACGTAAGTTTAACAAAATCTACAACACTGTCTTTTATCGTTTCAAAAAAGAACATTAAGATTGTTACGAAAAAATGGATTAATTCAAATCAAGAAAGCATGATTGGTAAAAGCTACATCATTCCAACGAAAGCTTTCCACTACTTCTTACCAATTATTTCTGAAACTGAAGATGAGCTAAATATTCAAGTTCAAAGTTTTGGACTACATGGTGAACTTTTACTAAATGAAAGATTACTTATTGATAAAAACAACAAACAAAATCCAAAGATTACTACGTTCTTTGAAACATTAGATGAAAATGTAAATAAAGTATTACGAGGATTGCAAATTCATTGTATGTAAGACTATTACAATAGGAAAAAGGAGAATATAATGAAAAAACTATTATTAAGCGCACTATTATCATTAGGATTTTTAACTATTCCATTCACAAATGCTGAGGCAGCTACAACAAACGATCAGCTTATCGTGAACACACAGTTAAATAAAATGGATTATTATCAAAACGGACAATTTATAAAGAGTTTTACTGTCGCTACTGGAAAAGCAGCCACACCTACGCCTAAAGGTACTTTTCAAATCGTTAATAAAATTAAAAACCGTCCTTACTATACAGGAAAAATTAAAGGCGGCGATCCACGTAATCCACTTGGTGACCGTTGGCTCGGATTAAACATGGCAGGAACTTACGGAACAACTTATGCGATTCATGGTACTAACAATAATCAAGCAATCGGCAAATGGACAACACTTGGTTGTATTCGTATGTATAACAATGATATACACTGGTTATTTGAGCGTATTCAGCAGCAAGCTACCGTCACTGTAAAATAACCTAAAAACAAGATTTATGTGTAGCCAAGAATTTTATATCTTGGCTTATTTTATTTATTCATTTACAGTAGCAAAACAACTGTATTTACATATATAATAAGAATAGGTTTCGTTAAGCAATATCAAAACATTGATAAACATGGATATTAAAATTATACAGTTATAATATTTTATAAATTTTACAATACATACTATAATAGAACTAATGTAATTCTGAAATATTCAGTTTCTCTAAACCATTCCCCTTGCTACTTTCATGATGACTTTATAGCGGGGGCTTATTATATGTATAAACAATTTGAGTTATCCAAAAAATGATGAATTCGAATATTGCAGTAAAAAGCGTTATTTAGGAGGTGTTACTATGACGCATATACTGGTGATTGAAGACAACCCAGATATACAAGAACTGATTCGTGAATTTCTAATGGCACAAAACTTTACTGTTGATGTCGTTGGCGCTGGAACAGAAGGTATTCTTCTTTTCCAAAAAAATTCATACGATCTTGTCCTCCTTGATGTGATGTTACCAGATATAGATGGCTATAGTATTTGTAAAATTATGCGAGGACAATCTGATGTACCGATCATTATGTTAACAGGCTTACATAATGAAGAAAGTGAAATTAAAGGATTTGAGTTAGGTATTGATGACTATATTACGAAACCGTTCCATTACACCGTATTTATTAAACGTGTAGAGGCTGTATTAAGAAGGGCAGCAACGAAGGAAGCAGAAGCTGCAACTATACTACAATTCCATGAATTGATGTTAAATTCTACAGCCTATGCCGCTTATGTTCATGGTAATCAAATTGAATTAACAACAAAAGAATTTGAAATTTTATATACTTTACTGCAAAATCGGGGAAAAGTATTATCAAGAAGTGATTTGCTGAATAAGGTATGGGGCTATGAACATTATGGTGATGTAAGAGTTATAGATACACATATTAAAAACTTAAGAAAAAAATTAGGGATTCCTTATATTAAAACGGTGAAAGGCATTGGCTACAAAATCGAATCGTAGCACAGACAACATCACCAAAAATATTTTCATCAAAACCTTATTATTTTGTATTCTTTTATCACTTTGTCTTTATCAAATTATTTACTTCCTAGCTTCAAACTACGATAAAGAACGTTTTGCAAAAGAAAATGGAGCGCTGTCTACAGAACAAGCGGATTCAGACAAACAAAACGACCAAAGTAAAACGAATCAAAATAAAGCTGTATCACAGGGAGACATTTTTAATTTCCAATCTTCTATTATAGATTATAAATCACTCTCTACAGCTATCAATCATCTTTTGCAGCCTAGCCAAACTGCAAAAGCAAAAGAACATAAACAAAGTAGTACGGGGAAAAATAGCACTTCTGCTCCACTTACAGAGATGGAAAAGCAAGTCGCTACTAATGATGCCTTACATAAACAAAATGCAGCAAGTAAAACACATGATGCACAAGATAATCCAAAATTAACAGATGTACTGCAGCAATTAGCTCCACATATTGGCGCGACAATGCTTGCATTATCTTTACTCGGATCTTTAATTTATACAAAACTAATTGCCAAACCTTTTCAATTTATGAGCGATGCTTTAAAAGATATTATGAATCTTGATTTCTCAGATAAAAAGCTACTTAACAAAAATACAGACCAAACTGATTTTAATTTACAAGTAGCTGCTTCACAGGTCCCAAATATCGTGAAGAATTTACATGCAAGCAATCAAGATTTAAGAAACGAGCTCAAGAGAGAACAACAATTAGAACAATCTCGTAAAGAATTTATGTCTATGGTATCCCATGAATTAAAAACACCAATCGCAGCCGTTATGGGACAACTAGATGGCATGATTCACGGAATTGGAGCTTATAAAGATAGAGATAAATATTTAAAACGTTCCTATGAAATGATGCAAGATATTAACATATTAACGGAAAAAATGTCGGAATTATCCAAAATACAAAACCCTCAATTTAAACCTGATTTAAAAGTTATCTCATTAACCACTATTATTGAGGATGTTATGAAGAAAGTAGATTACTTTGTATCTGTAAAGCAATTAAATGTTCAATCTAACATTAAGCAAGATGTACAAATTTTAGCTGACCCTAAATTTATTCAAACTGCTATTTTTAACATTATTTCAAATGCAATTCATTACACAATTGACCATCAGCATGTATATATAAAGCTTTATGAAAAGCCAAACGGTTACGCATTAGAAGTACTAAATACAGGTTCACAAATAGATGAAGATAAACTTGCCCATTTATTTGAACCATTCTATCGCGCAAACCCTGACAAACACGGCTTAGTACAAGGTAGTGGTCTTGGGTTATACATTGTAAAACAAATACTAGATAAGCATCAGTTTCCTTATGGGATACAAAACACGCCTCAAGGTGTAAAATGCTCCATTGTATTTCCAAAAGCAATGTAAAAACCTACTACAATTTCATACCCCAAATTCATACTTCGTATGAGTGGCGGAATTTTGTAGAGTGTCTTACTCTGTTTCGTTCGCCCGTTGTCCTTATTTGGATAGCGGGCGTTTTTTATTATTTAAAAGGAGGATTTTCATGGAAAAATTTAAGTATTCATTACTTGTTTTATTCGGAGCATGTAGCTACGGCGTACTTTCAACTATTTTCAAACTCGGATTCATTGATGGATTTTCAGCACATCAACTATTAGGAGGACAATATGTCTTCGGATGGATCGGGCTTCTTCTGCTCGTTCTTTTCGTTTCACGTCATAAAGTAACAAAAAAGCAATTCTTTTCCTTACTAACAGTTGGCACAACAATGAGTATGACTGGTATCTTCTACGCTATTTCTGTAGAAGAACTACCAGCATCTATCGCTGTTGTCCTACTCTTCCAGTTCACATGGATTGGTGTCGTTATAGAAGCAATCGCTAATCAAACATTACCAAGCCGTGAGAAAGTTATATCCATCATTATTTTATTTACTGGAACATTGTTTGCAGGCGGTGTCTTTGAAGGTCTCGGACAAAACTTTTCCACGAAAGGTATTATCTTTGGTTTATTAGCCGCTGTCTCTTTTTCATTCTATGTTTTTGCAAGTGGGCGTGTTGCTACAGAAGTTCCGCCTTATACGAAAAGCTTTCTTATGACAACAAGCGCTACTCTTATCGTATGCCTATTCTTCCCGCCAACCTTTTTAACGGATGGTACCCTGCAAGCCGGTCTTTGGAAATACGCTTTCTTCCTCGGATTGTTCGGTGTTGTCGTACCTGTCATTTGTTTTTCAATTGGTGTACCGAAAGTAGGAACAGGACTTAGTACAATACTAGGAGCAGCTGAATTACCAACGGCCATTATCGCTTCTATTACACTTGTACATGAAGTCGTAACCTTCATGCAGTGGATTGGGATACTCTTTATACTACTTGGAATTTTTACTCCTCAGCTGCTTACCGCTAGGAAAGAAAAGAAACATAGTAGCGTGCATAGTGCGTAACAAAAGACCTTTCATGTATTTGAAAGGTCTTTTTCTCTATCTCACTTTACCGCTCCATATAGCTTTTCTATTTCATGCTCAATTTGTTTTACATCAATTCGTTCAAATAGTGGCTGCACACTATTAATTCTATTCGGCAACGTATTTTCAGGCTCCCAATTTCGGTTCACAATCGATAATGTATTTCTAACTCTTTCACTTGAGAATGGTAAAAACGGTTCAAGGAGATTTGTGTACAAAGACATGAAAGTAGGAACTTATTTTATAGTGAAAAATGCTGAATTATCTACTGATACATTTCATTTAGTACCCACTTTCCTGTCCATATATCGAGACAAGAAAATGGGTACTTTTTTAAACAAAGACACCAAAGTGGAAACTTTGTAAAAATAGCAAATACTAAATAGATGTGAAGTTAAAATCCAGTTCTATATTAGTAACAAAAATATTCATGAAGGATTTACTTTCTTGTCTCATTAGCAGGACATGAGAGTCTAAACTTCTTTTAATTTTTTTCATTCTTATCTTGATAGGTATAGAAAAGGATTCCACAAACACCAAACAAACTTGACAACAAGAGATTACAAGCGTAATATTCAATTGCGGATTACAAACGTAATCAAAGGAGGGTGTAATTTAAACTAATGAAAGAATTACCTAAAATTTCGGAAGCTGAATTAGAAGTAATGAAAGAATTGTGGTCAAAATCTCCACAAACAGCAAATGAAGTAATTGAAGCGTTGGAGGTAAAAATGGATTGGAAACCGAAAACGATTCGAACACTGATTAATCGATTAGTTCACAAAGAAGCAGTGGCTTATCATCAAGATAAAGGGCGTTTGTACTCTTATTATCCTTTGGTATCGCAAGATAGTTATTTACAAGTAGAAACGAAATCTTTACTTAAACGTTTCTATGGTGCAGCATTTAAACCTTTACTTGTAAATTTCTTAAAAGAAGAGAAGCTGTCTTCAGAAGATATTAACGAACTTAAACGTATTCTGGATGAGAAAACTGAGGAAAATCAGAGGAAGGATAGATTATAGTGATAGAAAAATTTATAAATATCTATCTACCTGCTTTTTTTGACTGGATGATTGAGACTTCCATTATGGCCAGTATATTAGTGGGCCTAATCTTGTGTATCAAGGTCTTGTTTAGAAATAAGTTAACTCCACGTTGGCAATATATGCTATGGATCATATTAATTATAAGACTTGTATTACCTTGGTCGCCAGATAGTTCCTATAGTATCTATTCTGTTCTTACTTACAAGAATGATGATGCATTCATTTCTAGGGGAAATCCTGTAGCTAAGTTTCTTACAAAAGAGAGTACGCAAGAATTAAAAGGTATAGACGATACAAAGGTTCACACAAAAGAAGATACTTATACCTCAAGTTCAACAAAAACTGTTCAGGCAAACAAGACACAAGCAGGTATTAATGAAAAGCAGGAAGATGAGACAATTTCTTTCTATACAATCTGTATGTATATTTGGCTTACTGGCGTTATCCTTCTAAGTGTTGCTACTTTTATAATGAATAGGCGTGTATTACTTTACATAAAAAAACAACCTGTTATTACAGACGAGAAGATTGTCCAGATTTTTGAAAAGTGTAAGCAATCTATGTCTATTCAACGGAATATCCCTCTATTTGTATCTGGAAAGGTTTCCAGTCCAACAGTGTTTGGATTTATTCGTCCCAAGTTGCTATTGTCAACTGTACATATGAAAATATTAGATGAGCAACAGTTACGATATATTTTTTATCATGAATTGGCTCATATCAAGCGAAGAGATGTTGGTGTGAACTGGCTTATGCATGGCTTACTCATTTTAAATTGGTTTAATCCAATTCTATGGTATGCCTACTCATGTATGCGGGAAGATCAAGAACTAGCATGTGATGCATTAGCTCTTACATGTATAGATGCAGAGGAACAAATTGCGTATGGACATACTATTATTAGTCTATTGGAACACTACTCAAGTTATTATCAAGTACCAAGTATAGCAAATTTTAGTAAAAACAAGAGAGCGTTAAAAAGGAGAATTCTAATGATTAAAAAATTCCAAAAAAAATCATATCGTTGGTCTGCGATAGGGGCTGTGGCAATTATTGTCGTTTCATCTGTATCCTTATTAAACGCCCGTGCTGATAAGCCGACTAGCCCTGAGAAACAACAAATAGAAGTGAAAAATAATATAAAGGAATTAAAAACACAATCCGATATTCCTATACAGCAAATTGTAGAAAAAATGATTGGTACAAAAGAACAGGCAGATGCAGAATTTTTTGTTTCAGAGGGAGAGTATAATACTTTACTTAAAGAAGTTGGTTTGGCGCAAAATCTGTTTACAAAAGAAGAATTTAAACGATTTATTGATTTAGAAACAGAAGCATATACTTTGGGTAAAAAAGTAAAGTTAGTAGGAAGTCCTGAAAAGTTAGATTCAGAAGAACAAAAAAAATATCAGAAAAACAGTGAAGAAATTGGACCATTTAGACAGAAAATCACTTCGGAATTTGGATTAACTAAAAAGGAAGCACAGAAATATGTTGATTTTCCAATTAAGACCCCAAGTTATGTGGTAAAAGGGTTTAAATTAACTGGAGAAGGTGTTACAACACCGATGACTACTGGAAAAATGAATCCCGATTTTATTTATGAATATCAAAATGAAAGTAAAGATAATGTATATATTGTGCACCAATCTGCAGTTACTGATGATGCAAAAGAATTCTCGAATAAAAGAGCGGAGTATAATGAAAAGGTAACAAATTATGAATTAGAAGGTACAAAAATAACCTTAGTTGAAAGTCTTGATACAGAGGAAACCTATAAAGCAATGCAAATGATTGTTCCTGCAAAAGGAAAGAATAGCGCTTATCAAGTCTTTATTATTGCAGGTGATTTAAGTAAAGAAGAAACAGAGAAAATTATGCTGTCCTTTCTAAAATAATAATAGAGTCTCAGAATTCCGTTTAAATAGACTAAACTAAGAAGAGGGTATTATGTTTAATTTATGAGCATATATCCTCTTTTTCTTATACATATTAGATTAGTAATACATATATTGAAAATCATGATAATGATACACGTAGTTATATATAACTGAAGCAACTCCTTTATATAAAAGTACCCACTTTCTTGTCTAAAAAGTATCCATTTTCATGTCTTTGTACAATTTGCAAAATTAGCGATAAGATACACACAGTTATAAATCGTTTCTTCGCATGAAACTGGAACATCTTCCCTTTGTTTCCAAGGCTGCCTCTCATCAAAGTATTTATTTGCAAAACGTACTGCATCAAATATTGTTTCTAACCCCACTTTAAATTTAGTTTGCTCAATTGATTCTCCTACATTTATATATAATCCTTCTACCTTCTCTTTCAGCTCTTCATTAATAATTCCATTCGGTACAATACCATCATAATACTTTTCAATAAACTTTAATGTCCGGTTCACAAAGTTTCCGTATGCACCTAACAATTCACTATTATGACTGTAAATGAATTCACGCCATGAAAAATCAGTATCACGATTTTCTGGTGCATTTACTGTTAAAAAGTAACGAATAGAATCTGGATTGTAACGTTCTAATATGTCAGGCACCCATACTGCCCAGTTTTTACTCGTAGATAACTTTCTTTTTTCAACTGTTAAATATTCATTCGAAACGATATGACGAGGAATGGCTCCTTCTCCTATTCCAAGCAATATCGCTGGCCAAATGATGGAATGAAACGGAATATTATCCTTTCCGTGTACATAATATGTTTTCGCTTCTTTATCCCAAAACTCTTGATCATCTTTCCCTGTTTCTTCAGCCCAATGTCTACTCGCCGAATAATATCCTGTCACTGCTTCAATCCATACGTAAATTTTTTTATCTTCATACCCTTCTACTGGAATTGGTACCCCAATTGGTAAATCACGTGACACAGCCCTATCTAGTAATCCTTCCTTTACATACCTTTCTGTTAGCTGAATCGCATTGTCACGCCATGTTCCTTCTTGTTTTGCGATTTCTACTGCCTCTTTAATTTGTTCCTGAAATGTATGCAATGCAAAATAGAAATGCTCTGTTTCCTGCACGGATGGCGTACTACCACATAACTTACATTTCTTTTCTAGCAAATTGAGTGGATCTAAAATAGCTGAACACGCATCGCATTGATCTCCTCTTGCTGCTTCATGGCAATATGGACAAATGCCTTCTACATAACGATCAGGTAAAAACTGCGTACACGTTTCACAATACGCTTGTTCCACTGTTTTTTTATAAATATAACCTTCTTCTAATAAACGTAAAAAGACATTTTGAACCGTTTCATGATGGTGCTCACTATCTGTACGTGTATAGCAATCATAAGTAAAACCAAGGCTACGAAAACATCGCTGGAACTCTTCATGATACTTATCAGCAATTTCCTTCGCCGTCACACCTTCTTGTTTTGCCCTAATTGCAATCGGTGTTCCATTACAATCACTTCCCGAAACATACAACACATTCTCACCTTTTGCCCGGTAATAACGTGCTAAAATATCTCCAGGTAACAAACTCGCAATATGTCCAAGATGTAACGAACCATTTGCATACGGCCAAGCGCCTCCAATAAAAATACTCATCTTACATTCCTCCTTTTAAATATAAAAAAGCCCCACCCTTATCTTAAAAAAGATAAGGGCGGGGCTGTATAAACAGTCGCGGTACCACCTTATTTCGCCAATTACTCACATAATTAGCCTTAACAAGTACGGAGCTATATGCTCTTATACTGTGGTTTTGATAACGAGTACCAACTCTCGTCGCCGCCTACTATTATCATTTGATAAGTTCAGGACGAAGCTCAAAGGCCATTGTTCAAATGAATATTCTTGCTTCTTCTCAGCTACCGAAGCTCTCTGGAAAGAATGGTTTCATCCTACTTTTCCTTTTCAACGCTTTTATATAGAACACGTATTTTACGATTTAATCACAGAAAAATCAAACTTTTATTCAGAAAGAAAAGGAAATCCTATCCTCTCATAGAATAACTATACGTTCACAAAAGGAGTGATACGATTGAATCAAAAACAACTAAGCACACGTAATGAAAAAAGCTGGAATGCAGCTGCTTATGAAGCTTGGACGAATCGCCACGGGGCACCAGCCGATTATGCGAAAAAGCTTATGAAAGATCCCGTACGCGAGGTAGATCACTATTTACCTTACATACAATCTCCAAAAGGAAAACATATTATTAATTTACTCGGGTCAAAAGGCAATAAAGCCGTTGCTCTCGCTCTTTTAGGAGCTGACGTAACAGTTGTTGATATTTCGGCAAGTAATGCAAAATATGCAAATGAACTTGCGGAAGCAGCAGGTGTCTCTATCCAGTATGTCGTTTCTGATGTACTAAATGTGCAGCTCTCCGAATCATTTGATATCGTATTACTGGAACTTGGTGTACTCCATTACTTTCTAGATTTAAAACCGCTCTTTCAAAAAATTGCTACCTTGCTTAAAGGATATGGAACGCTTATCCTTCGTGACTATCATCCTGTTTACACGAAATTATTAGGAGTAGACCACCCATCATTTCGGGCCAATGGAAATTATTTCGATGAAGAATTGATTGAAGATGATGTTGCTTATAGCATCCTTCTTACAGAAGCGCAGAAAGAATCATTACCTAAAACAACCATCCGTCGCTGGACGCTAGGAGAAATTATTACAACACTTGCGGAAGAACATTTTAAAATTGAAAAACTAGTTGAAGAACACGGGTCTCATCAAAGGTGGGTCTTCCCTCCTACTGCACCGGAAGAAATTGAAGATCGTGTGCCTGGTTTATATACATTAATTGCGACAGCATGCAAAAAAGGATCCCTTCACGGATAGGATCCTTTTTGCATGCTCACGCATATAAGTTGAGGTTGGAGATTACCATAATTCTGTAGAATAGGACACAAGATATTTCAACATTTCGTCTCTGACTTACGTCGTCAAAAAGGGGTATGACCAACATAACGAAGAGTAATGTTACAGTTGATACTGATAATCGTTATCAACTAATTAGAAGTATACATGATGTTATTTCAAATTACAATAGCATTTCTCATTTTTATTTATGAACTTTTTGATATACAAATGTATACATTTTAAGAACATTTACTCATATTAATCTGCCATCTTCCATTATCTGCTATAATTTTCATTGAACAGATTAATAACTTCATAATGATGTTTTTATTAATGCCGTTCTTAACATTTATAAATCATAATAAATAGTTTTTAAAGGCAGGGGTAACGATGAAATATGTTAGTATTCGCAAAAAACTACTGTTCACACTCTTAAGCATTTCTTCTTTATTTAGTATTGCTCTTATTGTTATTCTTTCATTCGCTATGAACCAAGCAAGCGAAATTGAAACGTTAAAAAATGATGTATCAAAACGAGCAACAATTTTAAAAGAACGTGGTGATTGGTTCCAAGCACAAGTTGCCGGTTTACAAGAATATTTACTGTCACATGATCAAAAAGGATTGGATAAATTCAACCGAGAAGGAAAAAAACTTGCTGATACTAGAGAGAAAGTAACAAGTGATAAAAAACTCCCAGAAGGAATGAAAGAAGCGATTTTAATGGGAGCAAAATGGCGAAGCGTCATAGATAATGAAGTCCTCCCTCTCGCTCGCGAAGGAAAATGGAACGAAGCATCCAAAATCGCTTTAGCTCAAACCGATTATGTAAACGATCTTTTAAGTCGTTTTACTAAATATGCAAATGAAGAAAATGATAAACGTGACGCATTAATTGCTGACGTAGAGTCTTCTTCATCTCTTATTCAATATATTATTTTCTTCTCACTCATTACATGTACGTTAACATCTATTTTATTAGCATGGTGGTTCTCTGGTAAACTCGTTAAACCGATACGACAAATTGATGAGAAATTAAAAGAATTAGCTTCTCAAGACGGCGATTTAACTGCTAGATTACACGTAACGAGTAAAGATGAAATTGGTGATATCGCCAATTCCTTTAATCAAATGCTCGCTAACTTACAACGTATCATAAAACAAGTGCAACAAACATCCACAAGTGTAAAAGAAGCGTCTGAAAATGTGTTTATCGAAACCACTGCTTCTATGGAAAATACAGCAAAAACCGAAGAAACTATGAATGCTCTTGCGTATAATATTCGTTCACAAGTTTCAAGCATCGAAGAAAGTTCAACTGCAATGGACGATATGACAACGAGTGTTCAGCGTATTGCAGAATCTGCCTCCTCTGTTGCTAGCCTAGCTGTTACAACTTCAGAAAAAGCAGATAGTGGGAATAAAGTCATTGAGAAATCTATTACACAAATGCATACAATTAACGAAGCTGTTAACGCTACATCACAAGTAGTAGAGCGACTCATTACACATACAAATCATATTGATACTGCACTTCAATCCATTTCTAATATCGCGGAACAAACGAATTTACTCGCTTTAAATGCTTCAATTGAAGCAGCACGTGCTGGCGAACACGGAAAAGGATTCGCCGTTGTTGCCGATGAAGTACGAAAACTTGCTGAACAATCTCAGCTAGCAGCAACTGACATTAACCATTTACTTCATCAAATTCAAGCAGATACAAAAATAGCAAATGAAATGATGACACAAGGTCAGTCAGAGGCTTCGGAAGGAATTACAGTCATTCGCACCGCTGGATCTTCATTCTCGGAAATTGTTAACCA
Organism: Bacillus sp. EE-W1; assembly: GCF_009760835.1. Taxonomy (NCBI): domain Bacteria; kingdom Bacillati; phylum Bacillota; class Bacilli; order Caryophanales; family Bacillaceae; genus Bacillus; species Bacillus sp. EE-W1. The sequence continues at coordinate 21,005 of NZ_WIPE01000108.1, forward strand.
CATTAACAAAGTCTCTACACAAATGCAAGAAATGTCTGCAACTGCTGAAGAAATGGCCGCAAGTTCAGAAGAAATGAATGCTGCTTTAAATAACATCGCCTCTATTTCAAATGAAGTTGCCGCCGAAACATCACAAACAGCAACTTCAGCTGGTGACCAAGTAAACAAAATGAGTGTCGTCGCTAAAAAGGCGTCTGAAATGAAATCGACTGTACAAGAACTTGAAGTTCTCGTTTCTCATTTCAAAACAAACGTTTAAAGCGAAACTTTCATTTATACTTCTAACAGCTACAAACTATTAAAAAGAGGGATTTACAATCTCTCTTTTTTTACTTTAAAATATCTCTTTCTATCTCTCATTCCGTCTGCTATAATTCCTAGAGGAAAGAAGAAAGCTTTATTCCAGATGGAGTAAAGCTTTCTTTCGATTTTTTACATTAATTAATTCTAATACTAAGATTTCACAAAGGAGGCTTTTTATCATATGAATTTTATTAGCATTCGAAAAAAACTAATGTTCATGATGGGAACGATTTGCGCTTTATTTGGCATCGCCTTAGCTTTTATTTTATTTTTTGCTATTGACCAATCTCGTAAAGCTGAAACATTACAAAAAGAAATTTCTCCTCTGGCAACAGAATTGAAAGAGCGTGGAGACGCTTATCAAGTACAACTTTCTGCTTTAAGAGGTTATTTACTACAACACGATCAAGTAGAATTAGACAAGTTTAACGAGATGAGTAAACGTCTGGAGGATTCAAAAGATAAACTTCTTTCTAATCCAAATATTTCTCAATCCGTGAAAGATACAATGAATTTAGGGTCCACTTGGAGAAAATTTATTGAAGAAAAAGTCTTCACCCTTGCAAAAGAACAAAAGTGGGAAGAAGCTTTACAAGTAGCTTCTACAGAGAATGGCTCTGTTTATAAAGTAATTGGTGACTTCACAAATTATAGTAATGAACAAGCTAAGTTACGTGATCAATCTATCAAAAAAATTGATCAATCTTCACTACAAATTGAATATGTTGTCTTCTTATCACTTGTTATTTGTATTATCGTAGCTATCATTCTTGCATGGTGGTTCTCTGGTAAACTTGTAAAACCAATTCAACAAATTGATAGTAAACTAAAAGAATTATCATCTCAAGAAGGTGACTTAACAGCCCGCCTACAAGTAAATAGCAATGATGAGATTGGTACAATCGCAACATCATTTAATAAAATGTTAGAAAATCTACAACATATTATCAATCGTGTTCAAAAAACATCCGTAGAAGTACAAAACGCTTCTGAAAATATGCTAGAAAAGACGAATATATCACGCGAGGCAACAATAAGAGTTCAAAGCTCGATGTCTAACTTAAATGCAAATATTCAATCGCAAGCCTCTAGTATGGAAGAAAGCTCAACTGCAATGGACGATATGACATTAAGCGTTCAGCGTATTGCTGAATCTGCTTCATCTGTAACTGAACTTGCTGTAACTACATCTGAACAGGCTAACGATGGAAGTTCAGTTATTCAAAAATCTGTTTCACAAATGACAACGATACACGACGCGGTAAATGCTACGTCAGAAGTGGTTGAACGTCTAATCACTCACACGAAATATATTGATACAGCTGTTCAATCTATTTCTAATATCGCAGAACAAACAAACTTACTTGCTTTAAATGCATCTATCGAAGCAGCTCGTGCTGGCGAACAAGGAAAAGGTTTCGCTGTCGTAGCTGACGAAGTTCGAAAACTTGCTGAACAATCTAAAACAGCGGCAACAGATATTAACCAACTACTACATCAAATTCAACAAGACACTGAAACTGCGAGCTCTATGATGTCCCAAGGCCGTTCGGAAGCATTTGAAGGCATTCATGTCATTCGTGAAGCTGGAAATTCTTTCACAACGATTGTAGAACAAGTAAATAAAGTATCTACTCAAATGCAAGACATCTCAGCAACTGCTGAAGAAATGGCTGCAAGCGCTGAAGAAATGAACGCTTCACTGAATAACATCGCTTCTATTTCGACTGAAGTATCTAGTGAAACAGCGGCAACAGCACAATCTGCTGAGCAAAAGGTCATTACGATGAATGAGATGACTGTAACTGCTAGACAAATGAAACAAACAGTTCAAGAATTAGATCAACTCGTATCTCATTTCAAAACTGAATAGCTTTCAAAAAATATTCCTCTTTCAAGAGGAATATTTTTTTGAGCTCATTCCCTGCATATTATATATATATCCGTTATAATGAGAATCGATATCATTAATATGTAGGGGGTGCTACACATGTCACAACAAGCATTTGAAGAAAAGTTATATGCAAACTTAGAAGCTGTTATTGATCCTGAACTAGGTGTTGATATTGTTAATCTTGGATTAGTTTATGACGTTACAGCAGATGAAAATAATAATGCTGTCATTACGATGACGATGACTTCTATCGGTTGTCCAATGGCTGGGCAAATTGTATCAGACGTAAAAAAGGTATTATCAACGAACGTACCTGAAGTCAATGAAATAGAAGTAAATGTCGTTTGGAATCCGCCTTGGTCTAAAGAACGCATGTCACGTATGGCAAAAATCGCATTAGGTATTCGCGACTAAATAAAGTGAAACTTTAATCAGTGAGGGTTT
>NZ_WIPE01000032.1:0-108 GCF_009760835.1 Bacillus sp. EE-W1
TATCAGTGGTATAAAAAAACTGTAACGGTATTCCTTTGCGAAACTTTTGGTTTCTCTTATGCGGCCTTGATGCATGTATTAATTAGTATATATAGTGTGGAAGTAAAT
>NZ_WIPE01000032.1:118-536 GCF_009760835.1 Bacillus sp. EE-W1
CCCTTCTCATTCAACAATACTAATATTGTTATTAATATTTATGGGGATTGCAGAGTATTTTCCTGTACGATTTTGGAGAGGAACGAGCTCGCTTACCTTTCCCATAATTTACGCTATGAGTTGGCAGTTTGGAATCCATATAACTATTATTGCTATTGTACTCGTAACGTTAATTATTCACCTGCATCGTCGTTCACCAATACAAAGAATGTTATTTAATAGTACTCAGCATGCGCTTAGTTTGATCTTGGCCGAATGGTTTTCAAATAAATGTATGCACTTATTAATTAACAATATAGATATGTCAGTTCTGTATGAAAATTTAATATCTTTGTTATTATTTTGCGTGTTTTTTTGTTTTTTCAACAACCGCTTTTACGATTTGTTAATGATACTCCTTCCACAGCCATATTCAATC
>NZ_WIPE01000032.1:546-3368 GCF_009760835.1 Bacillus sp. EE-W1
TACTGTTTTTCTTTTTTCCACTTGTAGCAATTTCAGTTATTAGCTCTTTTTCTGTACGGATAAGGATGGAGAAGGAACGATTATATGAGCTGTTTCTTATTACGACAGAAATTAGTCGTGGACTAACCGGAGGGAACCTGAAACATATTAAACAAGCACTTAAAGGTTTTTTTGGCATACAAGCATATGGAATATGGACAAAAGATGATGGAAACTGGAATCTTCTATTAAAAGATGGGAAAGTTCGTCTTGATATTTCTGATCATTCGGAAAAGTTTGAGGGAATCTCTAAAAATCTTGTGTTTAATGATTGGAAAACTGGTACGGCTCCTGGAGATGAAATATTTGATAGTGTCATACGCTCCCTTGTATATTTTCCTCTTATTGTAAATGATGAACTAGTCGGAATGTTTGTTGCAGGGAAAAGTAGAACTGCGGGTTTTTTCCCGGAAGATGTACAGTCTTTAGCTACGTTTTCTAACCAATTAGCTAACGTAGTTAAAACAAGGATATTGATTTCTGAACAGGAAAAAAGAATGATTTTAGAAGAAAGAAATAGAATCGCACGCGAAATTCACGATGGTATTGCGCAAACATTGGCAGGGGTGATATATCAACTAGAATCCGCGCAGAAAAAATATCGTGATAAACCAATAGATATGCAACAAATAGTAGAGAAAAGTATAAAAGATTTAAGAGGAAGCTTAGGAGAAGTTCGCTATTCTATTTATGCTTTAAAACCATATCCGACACAACAATTAGGGCTAAAGCAGGCGATAGCAAGTAAAATAAAGTCTTTAAAACAAGAATATGAACTAGATATTACATATCATGAAAGAGGTCATGCACGTGCGCTTAGCTTTTCAAAAGAAAGAGCTATTTTTGATACATTACAAGAGAGTTTGCAAAACATTGTAAAACATGCACAAGCAGACAAGACTGATGTTTTACTTAGCTATCAAAGTGAGCACGTGCTTTTAAGGGTTAAGGATAATGGGGTTGGTTTTTCACTATTTGAGTCTATGGTTAAAACGAAGAATGAGCCACATTATGGTATATTACATATGAATGAACAAGCTGAACAATTAGGGGCTACTTTACAGATTGATAGTTCTGTAGGGAAAGGGACAGAAATTACACTATTAATTCCAGATTCACAAACAAGGGGTGCGTAAAATGATTAAAATATTAGTAGTGGATGATCATGCTTTTTTACGAGACGCAATTCGGAGCATACTAGAGGATGAATCTGATATGAACGTGGTTGGAGAAGCTAGCTCTGGGGACGGAGTATTGGAAAAAGTAGAAGAATGCAGACCAGATTGTATTTTGATGGATATTAATCTTCCTGGGAAAAATGGTATTGAAGCTACAGAGTTGGTGAAAAAAAATTATCCAAATTGCCGAGTACTTGTGTTTACAATGTATGAGCATGATGAGTATTTAATGGATGCACTCCAAGCTGGTGCTGATGGGTATTTATTGAAAGATTCATCATCGGAGCAGGTAGTAGCAGCAATTCGGATGTTATATCGAGGTGATTCAGTTATTCATCCGCGTATGACTAAAAAATTAATTACATATCATCAGCAAAAAATGAAAGTAGAATCAAATGAAAATGAACTGACGGAACGTGAAAAGGAAATTCTCTTTGAACTAGTAAAAGGACTTAGTAATAAAGAAATTGCTGAAGTTTTATATATTAGTGATAAAACAGTTAAAATTCACATCAATAAAATTTTTAAAAAACTAAATGTGAAAAGTCGGTCGCAAGCGGTGATTTATGCTGTTCGAAATCAATTGGTTCCGTTGGATTAAATAAGAGATGTTTAAAAGAACTATCGTGTTTCTTTATTCTATATTACAAAGAATAAAGAGCAAGATAGTTCTTTTGTACTATGTAGACATAGAATCATTAGAAAAAAGATACGCCTTTCGTTTAATTTTCAGAAAAGTTAGAATGTGGAATAATAAAAATAGAATTATTGCTTAAAGCTACTAATAATTCATGTTGTAAATCATTGTAGTTGGAAACAATTTATGGGGCTTTTATAGAAAGAAGATTAGAAGTGTGGGGATGGCGGTAGTAGTGTTGGAGATTTTTGATCCTTTTAAATAGATCCAAGGTTGATAGAATTGCCAATGCTACATAGGAGCTCAGAAGATTTATTTTAGAAAAAATAATTTTAATAATAAGGAGATGCGCTATGAAGAAGGGGAAATTCGGAAGAATACTTATCGGAACGCTAACTGTTGGTATGTTAATGTCTCAAGGAATTCCATATAACGTATTGGCAGAAGAAGTAAATACATCTACTTTAACTGGAATTGATGATGCAAGTTCTATATTGAAAGGACTTACAAAGGAACAACGTAATGCTTTAAAAACATTAGATACAAAACCTGGTTTTGTTATTTCACCAGGCATTAATACAGCAAGTCCTGATAATGTGAATGTGATTGTAGAATTTAAGCAAGCACCTAGCAAAATCGAGATGTTAAAACAAGCAGCTAAAGGGAAAAAAATAGCTCTTTCAACTGCAGAACAAAAGGTGGAAGCATCGCATAAAGGATTTAAAACTGAGCTTGAACAGCTTCAAAAAAAGAAAGATAAGGGGCCGGATTTTAAAACTGCCAAAATAACAAGAGAATATAAGAATGCTTTTAATGGTGTGGCAATGTCGTTACCTGCGAATATGATCGAAGATTTAGTTCGCACTGGTATTGTTAAGCGTGTATGGGAAGATCGTGAGGTCAAAATTGATTTACCGAAAGAAACAGCTAAGACGGCTGCCGAACCCAAAATGGCAGATAGTGTACCA
>NZ_WIPE01000032.1:3426-4525 GCF_009760835.1 Bacillus sp. EE-W1
CATGTAGCTGGGACAATTGCTGCAGACAAAAAGAATAGTGTGGATTATGCAGTTACGGGAGTCGCTCCGGATGTAGATTTATATTCATATCGTGTATTAGGTCCATATGGAAGTGGACAAACAAGCGGTATTCTTGCTGCGATTGATAAAGCAGTGAAAGACGATATGGACGTTATCAATTTATCATTAGGTGCGTCTATTAATGATCCTTTATATCCTACTTCTATTGCAGTAAACAATGCGATGTTAGCTGGTGTTGTTACAGTAGTAGCGGCAGGTAATAGTGGTCCAGAAGAAGGTACCCTTGGATCACCTAGTGCAGCAGCACTTCCAATTACAGTTGGAGCAAGTGACGCCGCGATGACTATCCCGACATTTTCCGCCGATGCAGCTGATTTACATGTGGATAAAATGATGCTACTTGGAAAAAGCTTTACTGATAAGATTGAAGATTTGAAAGGTCAATCCTTATCGTTTATATATGCAGGGCTTGGGAAATCAGGTGATTTTACAGGGAAAGATGTAAAAGGGAAGTTAGCTCTTATCCAACGCGGTGAGATTACATTTGATGAAAAAATTAAAAATGCTAAGGAAGCAGGTGCAAAGGCGGTAATTGTATATAACAATGTAGATGGTGAAATTACAAGTTATCTTGGAGAAAGTACTTCATCTATTCCATCGTTCCGCTTAACAAAGGCAGATGGTGAGAAATTGCAAGCAAAAGCTGTCCAAGGAGATGTCTCTTTAACATTTGGAGAACTGAGTAACACAAAAACAGAGGGAGATCACTTAGCCGATTTCAGCTCTCGGGGTCCTGCAAGTAAAACAGATGATATTAAGCCGGATATTGTAGCGCCAGGTGTGTCTATTTTCTCTACTGTTCCTGAATATATTAATGATCCAAAGGATGGAGAAAATTATCCGGTAGCGTATGGACGTATGTCAGGTACATCTATGGCAACTCCTCATACAGCGGGGGTGGCAGCACTCATTTTGCAAGAAAATCCAAACTACAGTCCGTTTGAAGTAAAAGAAGCGCTTATGAATACTGCAGTTGACTTAAAAGAGGCACGCTCTGTATTTGAGGTGGGATCAGGCC
>NZ_WIPE01000032.1:4554-6046 GCF_009760835.1 Bacillus sp. EE-W1
GCAAGATGCAGCGAAGAATGGTGTGAAGCTGAACGTACAAGATTCTATTAAAGTAGCTCCTAGTACATCAGGGGAAATTAGCCCTGAAATTATCATTCCAGAAAACGCTGAATTTGGTAGATATGAGGGATATATTCATATTTCAAATAAAAAAAATGAAAAAGAAGTATATCAAGTGCCATTTGCAGTTAAATTCACAGAAAAGGGAATTGAATCTGTAGATTTGCTGAGAGATGCAATGGCAACAGATACATCTAACTTCCATCCATTTATGGAAAGGCCGAGTTCACCGCTGACATTTAAATTGAACAGTCCACTTGAAACTATCGATGCAGTGGTGAAGGATCGAAAAACAGGAAAGGCATTAGGAATTGTGGGGACAATTAATGCTAGCAGTCTAACACCAAATATTGAATATATCATGTTCGATGGTATGGGTGGCTATGTATTCCCGTTTACAGGAGATCCAAATCATCCAATTGGAGACAAGCGAGTTACGTTGCCTGATGGAGATTACCAACTTGATTTCATTGGATATGACAAAGAAGGGAAACCTTATACAAAAGGAGATAGCGTAATTATTGATAATATCAAACCTGAAATGAAATTTACCGATGTAAAACCTGGCGTTCATGAGGTAAATGAATCTATGTTCAAAGAAGAAGATGGTCAGCGTGCATTATGGGTACATGGTAACATTTATGATTCTACGATAGATGTATTAAAGGCAAAAGGCCTTCAGTATGACCAAAAAACTAATGAAATTGTATATTACCAAAACTCTGCTTTTCCGTCAGGTTGGTTGAATACAATTCAAGCCAATGGTGATTTTAAATTTGGTGTACTTCCAGAGGAAATCAATGAACCGCTTAATTTAAGGTTATTTGGATATGATCTTGCAACTGCATCAAATATGGTAAATGGATTTAAAGATTATGTCTTTGTTAAAGAGGGAACGGAATACGCTGTCCCAAGCTATGACAAGGATAAAGTTAAACTAGGAGAAAAAATTACATTAACTTTAAATCTTAATAATGTGAAACAACTTATGTCAGGTACATTTGAGATTCCTTATAGTAAACAGTTGTTTAAATTTGTAGATGTTAAACCAAATCCAGCACTTGCAGAATATGCAAAACAACATGGATTAAATATTAAATTAGAAGATCCAGTGATAAATGAAGAAGGAAACTGGGAAAACAAGGTGAAAGTTGGTGCATCTTTAGAAGGAACAGAATTTAAAGGTCTAGATGGAGACGCACCATTTGTAGATGTTACATTCGAGATGACGAGTGACGAGTATTTTAATAATTTAACAGCATTTGGAGTAGATAAATTCTCTTATACAAAAACAGGTGCATCAGAAGGCGTTGAGATTCCTGTGTTTAAAGATAAATCCTTTTCTATTATTTCGAAACATGCAATGGTTACAGGATATATTGGACCAGAAGCTTTCTTAACTGAAGAGGGGTATTTAGGTAAGAATGACTAC
>NZ_WIPE01000032.1:6056-91273 GCF_009760835.1 Bacillus sp. EE-W1
AAAACTAGGAGCAAAAGTGTATGCAGTTGGTAAGGATGGAAAGAAATATACAGGAACGGTTGATGATAATGGGCAATTTGAAATTCATAGTGTTCCAGTAAGTGATACAGAATATAATATTTTCGTAGAAATGCCAGGTCATTTAAATAGTAAATTAACTACAAAAATAGGGAAAATGCAGGATGGAGAATTAGTGGGACAAAACTTTAGAGCTGATATGGATGACAGCCTTGCAGGTGATGTAAACGGCGATAAAATGGTAGATATTCAAGATGCTAGAATAGCAGCTCTTTCATACGAAAAAGGAAAAGTGGCTGTAAAAGATGGAGATGTCAATCAAGATGGTGTTGTAAATGAAACAGATATTCGTTTTATTGAGAAGAATTTCTTGAAAAAGGGTCCAGATGCCAAAGAAAATCAGAAACCGAAAGAAAATGTAGGGCCAGTGACGTTAGATAAAATCTTACGTTCCATTGGATTAGAGCCAAAAAAATAAGTGGGCACAATTCTAGAGTAAACTAAGTGATAAAACAATGAGTATAGAATTAAATAGGATTTACTAACAATGGACCGGTAATGATTCGATGTAACATTACCGGTTATTCTTAAAGTGATAGTTATTTGTATACATGAAGTAAATAGTTTAACGTTGGTTAGGTTTCGTTATGGGGAATATTATTTGTTTAATTAGTATTGTTTGTGGGATGGAAATAAGGTTTGGAGTTTGAACTTTAAAAATAGGAGGACTTGTGAAATGAGTATTAAGAAAAAACTTGGTATGGGTGTTGTAACTGCAGGGCTTGGTTTATCTTTAATTGGCGGGGGGACATATGCGTATTTTAGTGATAAGGAAGTATCACAAAACACGTTTGCAGCGGGTACTTTAGATTTGAGTGTTAATCCTGAAGTTGTTATTAATGTCGACAATATTAAACCAGGTGATGAAATGGAACGCGGTTTTCAATTAGTTAACAAAGGAACTTTAGCGATAGGAGACGTGAAACTTCTTACAGATTATAGTGTAATCGATGCTAAAGGAGATAATGGAAGTGCTGATTTTGGTGATCATATCCGTGTCGATTTCTTATGGAATTTGGATAAAAATGAGGTTCCAATTTGGTCTACTACATTATCTGAATTAAAGGTAGCTACGCAAAACGGAAGTATTCCTGATCTTGTACAAAAAGGTGTTGTAGACCGAGAAGGAAATGGACTTGCTCCTGGTGATGATGATACTTTCTATGTAATGTTCACATTTGTAGATAGCAATGAAGAGCAAAATGTATTTCAAGGAGATTCATTAAAATTAAATTGGACTTTCAATTCAATGCAGACAAAAGGTGAAGAGAGATAAAGATAAATGTTATATATAAGAATAAATTGATAAAGAATTGAGAAATAAAATTTTTAATAGTGTAAGGGTTGATTTAGTGAATCAACCTTTTTTGTGTTTTGAGAGAAAATTATGCTTGGATTATTTGAAAAAAAAATAAGCTTGAAAGTTACGTTACGTCATCTTTTATACTTAAGGAAACAAGGAGTAGAGGGATGGTGTATATAATTTTGAAAAGTATGTGGGGATGGAAAGAAATTTTATATTTATTTGTGTTTGTATTTATTATTGTCCCAGTAACAGTTGAATCTCTTTTTTATAACTATGCTTTAAAAATAATAGGGAACTCATTATATGCTGGAGTATTAATGGGATTTATAATGGCAGTGATATTTACTACTGTAGTTTATTTTTTTTGTATAAAAAGATATAAGCTCTCGTGGAGAGATATTGGAATTCGGAAGCTTTCATGGAAAGATTTCTTATGGACATTTGGAGCGGTTATTTTCTTAATTGTAGTTAGTATTGCTGTATTAATGATAATGGAGAAAATGGGTATTTCTTTTGAAAATAGTAAAACGGAAACGGTCCAAAATGATAAATCAATATATTCATTCTGTATCGCGGTAATCGGAGCAGCAGTTATATCACCAATCTATGAAGAGATTTTGTATCGAAGGGTTTTTTATACGTTTTTTCGTGATAAATATGGTATATGGGGCGGAGTGCTTATAAGTTCCATAATATTTACCGTTGTTCATATTCCAACATATAACACATTACCAGTGAATTTTTTAAGTGGAGTAGTATTTGCGTGGTTATATGAGAAAACAAATTCTATTTTATCAGCTATAATTGCCCACGCACTATTTAATTTCATAGCAGTACTTTTAACATTTGTGTCGAATTAAGAAGATATATAGGAGGGATACATATGGAAATAGCTGTAGAACGTGTTTTTACAAAAGAGGTTTTAAAAAGAGCAGCGAGTTTGTTTCATGTAACAGTGGAAGAGAAGCCACTTGGAGATTTTGAAAATTATATTTTTAAGGCGAAGGGCGATCGTGGTGAAGATTATGTATTACGTTTAACTCACTCTTCTCATCGTTCTAAAAAGGGAGTCGAAGCTGAACTAGATTTTTTACGATATGTTGCGGAGAATGGGGCAAAGGTAGCAGGACCTCTTTATTCAACGTCTCAAAATTTTGTAGAAGAAATTAGAGCAGAGGATGAAACTTTCTTTTTCGCTTCCTTATTTACATATGCAAAAGGTGAGCAAGTAAAAGGAGAAGAATCTCCTTATTGGGGAGAGACTTACTTTGAAGCATGGGGAAAAGCGATTGGCCAACTGCATCGCCTAACAATGAACTATCCTAAAACAGACTATCGTGATACGTGGGAAGAAGACGAAAGTGGGATTGTTAATGAATTAGAAGATGATCAAGTGAAAAAGATTGCAGCGGTATTAATGGATGAAATAAAGGCTCTTCCAATTGAAAGAGAAACGTTCGGCCTTATGCACGGTGATATCCATCCCGGTAATTTTCATTATGATGGTAAAGAGCTAACAATCTTTGATTTTGATGATGCGGCTTATAATTACTTTATACATGATTTAGCGATGGTTCTCTATTACTCTGTTCTATTTACACCGTGGACAGCGGAAGAGAAGACAGACTTTGCTCGTAAACAGCTACAAGTGTTACGAAAAGGCTATGAGTATGAGCACAGACTAGCGGATAGTTGGTACGAATCGTTACCGTTGTTTTTACGTCTACGTGATGTTGGTTTATACGGTACACTTCAAAAGAAGTTTAAGGGGAAAGATATGCCAGATAACTTCCGAGAATTATCAGAAGAGCTATATGAAAGAATTATAAAAAAAGAAGCAATTGTGAATATATAATACATTTTTGTGAAAACAAAGTATACAGAATAAATGTATGCTTTGTTTTTTTATACAAAAATATGTTTGTTTTATTAAAATAATATTGTTATAGATTCAGTATACACTTATAATTTTATATATATTCTGAATATTCTTTATAAAGGAGGAGGGGGAATGTTGGAAGCTTTCGTAAATTGGTTAAATAATATTGTTTGGAGTCCAGCACTTGTTTATTTATGTTTAGGAGTAGGTTTATATTTTTCCATTCGAACGAGGTTTTTACAAGTAAGGCATGTAGGCGAAATGGTAAAGCTGACATTTCAAGGTGAAAAATCAGAGGCTGGTGTTTCTTCATTCCAAGCGTTAGCACTTTCGTTATCAGGGCGCGTTGGGACAGGGAATATAGCTGGGGTAGCAACAGCGGTTGCATTCGGTGGACCAGGAGCTGTATTTTGGATGTGGGCAGTGGCCTTTTTAGGAGCAGGATCAGCTTATGTAGAATCTACATTAGCACAAATATATAAGACGAAACATCAAGGGCAGTTTCGTGGTGGACCTGCTTATTACATTGAAAAAGGTTTAGGTGTGAAATGGTATGCATTAGTATTCGTTGCAGCGACAATTCTTGCAACGGGGCTTTTACTACCAGGTGTGCAAGCAAATAGTATTGCTGTAAGTTTAGAAACAGCTTTTGGAATTAACACTACCGTATCAGGGGCTTTATTAGTTGTTGTATTAGCTCTTATCATCTTCGGTGGAGTAAAGCGAATTGTTAACGTGGCACAAGTTGTCGTACCGTTTATGGCAGTTGGTTATATTTTAGTAGCTTGCGTTATTGTTGCTATGAATATTGAAAAGTTGCCAGAAGCATTTATGTTAATTATAAGAAGTGCTTTTGCATTAGAGGCGGCTTTCGGTGGTATTATCGGTTTAGCAATTTCTTGGGGAGTAAAACGTGGTATTTATTCCAATGAGGCAGGGCAAGGAACTGGACCACATGCAGCAGCTGCTGCGGAAGTATCACATCCAGCTAAACAAGGTTTAGTGCAAGCATTTTCCGTTTACATTGATACATTATTTGTTTGTTCAGCAACAGCATTTATGATGATTATTACAGGCATGTATAACGTATTTGATGCAAGCGGAAAAAACTTTATCGTAAATAAATTAAATGGTGCTCAGCCGGGACCGGGATATACACAAGCTGCGGTAGAATCTGTTTTCCCTGGATTTGGAAACGGTTTCGTTGCAATTTCGTTACTATTCTTTGCATTTACAACAATTATGGCGTATTACTACATTGCAGAAACGAATATCGCGTACTTAAATCGTGATAAAGACCGTCCTTGGCTGTCTATGGTACTAAAATTTGTATTTTTAGGAGCTGTATTCTACGGCTGTATAAAAACAGCAGCAACAGCTTGGGCTTTAGGTGATATTGGTGTAGGGATTATGGCATGGGTAAATATCATTGCGATTTTACTACTACAAAAACCCGCATTAGTCGCATTAAAGGATTATGAAAAGCAGAAAAAAGAAGGAAAAGATCCGGTATTCGATCCAGAGCCATTAGGAATTAAAAATGCTGATTTCTGGGAGCATGAATACGGAAAAGATAAGAAAGAAGAAGTATCTTAATGAACACTCCCCCACTTAGCAAAGCTTGAAGTGGGGGTTTCTAACGTTTCGACCTAACGGACGATTAACGTCAGGGGAGTTAACACATTAGCGAGCTGTTTGACGCCTAACCCCTCTATCCCATTTGTCCATGCATTTGGGACTACTTTTCGTAAAATGTTAGCCGCAGCATTTACATCTGCATTAATTAAAGTTTTATTTGCTGAACGATATATGCCGCGCTCTATTCGTCTTCCTGAAAAAGTTGTATTTTGGTCATTTTCTCCATACGTTGGAATGAAGTCGTTATCCAGAAAACTTGCTTTCGATGTATATGATTCTTCAGTTACAACAACTTGAATGCCTACAGCATTTGCTTTGTATGTAATCATTTGAATCAGTAAACTATGTGGGATATGACAAAACGATTGGTTATTTCTTTTTCCTATATTCGTTTCTTGTTTCCAACTTTTGTTTTGACCAATAACGATTTTACAAACTTCTTCTTCTTGAGCTAGTTTTACGATACGGTGACTAACTTTATGGAAGACGTCTTTTATTTTCAAGTAACGTTTTTGATGAAGTTTTTCTATCCTTTTAGAAGTAAAAGGTCCTTCATTAGTTTGTTTTCCATTTCTAAGAATGCTTGTAAAATGACTCTTCATTTTGTTGTAATATTGATTTATGCTTTTGACATGTTTGCCCTTAACAAGGACAGGTTTCATACCTGTGTTTGTTACGATGGTTGCAAGGTTATCAATCCCTAAATCAATACTCATATAACGAGCATTCTCTTCAATAATTTGTTGTTCAGAAGGAACATCAATTACCAATTCCACTACATATTCATTGTATTTTGGAATCACACGAACTTGTTTCAGTTTACCTTCAGTGAAACCTAGTTTCCCAATATTTAATTGTAATTTCGTCTTTGGAAACTTTAAAAATCTACCGTTTTTAATAATGCAATCTTGGTTTGTATACAGAATCTCTTTTTCAGAAGAACGAATATACTTTGGAATCCTAGGCATTCCAGCATATTTGGTTGGATTCTTTTTATAGTCTTTTAAACTAGCAAAAAAAGATTTCCAATTTTGGAACAGACCTTTCATGATTGACTGGCTACATTGCGTAGGCAAAGCTCGATAATCATTTTGAATCATAACCTTAAATAGTGCATCTAGAAAGTTGTAATCTACATAAGGTTTTTCAAAATTAGGTTCTGAAAACAAATTACATTTAATCTCTTTCTGTTCTTCTTTAGGCTTTAATTTCTCTTTTTCCAATTTCTTCTCATAGGCAAGACGTTGTGTGTCATTCATCTTACCAATATTTTTATGAATATTATCCAGAACTTCTTTTTGCAAAGGCTGCAACTTTTTTTCTTGTGTTAATCCAGTGTACACCTGGCGTATATAAAAGTTTGTGGTGTTGTACATGTTCTTAGCGTTATGACAACATTCTTGAAAATAAGAATACATACGATGCCCTTTTTTAATCCAAATTTGAAGAGTTTTATAGTTTGATGGATTTTCCTTTGTCATTTTATTCACCTCCTTGTTAAGGATATTATAGCAAAAATAGAACGTATGTTTCTGTTTTTTTCTTGAAAATAAAATATTTCTTTCGATTCACCTCACCACCTTCACTTACGTTTAGAGGTGGGAGTTCTCTCGAAAGGCATGATAGAAATGAAGAAGCAAAGGGAAATCCCTTTGCTTTTTTTATGGACAAAATGAGGCTGGAAGTTATTTTTTTGCCCATTTTTGAATATAAAAAGAATGTACATGCTTTGTTAGGGGAAGGAGGGGGAGAGTATGTTGATAGAGTTTCGTAATGTAAATAAATATTATGGCAACTTTCAAGTTTTAAAAGATATTAATGTGCAAGTGAAAAAAGGTGAAGTGGTAGTAGTTGTTGGTCCTTCAGGATCAGGAAAAAGCACGTTGCTTCGGTGTATAAATCAGCTAGAGACAATTACAGATGGAGAGTTACTTGTACAAAATACGGAGGTACACAATACAAAAACAGATATGAATGAATTACGCCGGAATATTGGGATGGTCTTTCAACATTTTTATTTATATCCACATAAAACGGTTCTTCAAAATATTACACTAGCACCGATTAAAGTAAATAAAGTTTCAAAAGAGGAAGCTGAGCAAACAGCGATGTTTTATTTAGAGAAAGTAGGAATTCCGGAGAAGGCTAGTGTATACCCGCATCAATTATCCGGAGGACAACAGCAAAGGGTAGCGATTGCTAGGGGATTGGCAATGCAGCCGGAAATTATGCTATTCGATGAGCCTACGTCTGCTCTTGATCCGGAGATGATTGGGGAAGTACTTGATGTTATGAAAACACTAGCTAAAGAAGGAATGACAATGGTCGTTGTCACGCATGAAATGGGATTTGCGCGAGAAGTAGCAGATCGGATCTTATTTATGGATGATGGTCAAATTATTGAAGATACGACACCAACACAATTTTTTGCAAATCCTGAACAGGAAAGAGCTCGTCTATTTTTAAGCCGAGTGTTAAATCATTAAAGGAGGAATTTCATGCTTAAAATGAAAAAGCTGTTTACGTTAATCGTATTCTCATGTTTATTCGTACTTGTCGTTGCCGGATGCGGAAGTAAAAAAGATGAGGCGAAAGAAACGAATACGAAGCAAGGTGGGGCTGTTGAGCAAATTAAAAAGCGCGGGAAACTAGTAGTTGGGGTGAAGAATGATACGAACTTATTTGGATTAAAAAATCCTTCCACTGGGCAGGTAGAAGGATTTGATGTTGATGTCGCGAAAGCACTTGCGAAAAAAATTCTCGGAGATGAAAAGAAACTAGAATTAAAAGAAGTAACATCTAAAACGCGTATTCCACTATTGAAAAACGGTGATATTGATGCAATTATCGCAACAATGACAATTACAGAAGAACGTAAAAAAGAAGTGGATTTTTCAGATGTATATTTTAAAGCGGGGCAATCGTTACTTGTGAAAAAAGGGAGCGATATTAAAAGTATTGATGATGTGAAAAAGGGTGTGAAAGTGTTAGCTGTAAAAGGTTCAACGTCTACAAATAATATTCGTCAAAAGTCACCAGAAGCGACTGTATTAGAATTTGAAAATTACAGTGAGGCATTTACGGCGTTAAAAGCGGGGAAAGGCGATGTTTTAACGACAGATAATGCGATTCTTTACGGCATGGCAAAACAAGATTCAAATTATGAAGTTGTAGGGAAAATTTTTACGGATGAACCGTACGGAATTGCAGTGCAAAAAGGTGCAGATGATTTGACGAAAGAGATTAATAGCTTACTAAAAGATATGAAAGCGAATGGGGAATACGATAAATTGTATGAAAAATGGATTGGACAAAAACAAGAGAAGTAAAGTGAAACTTTAATTAGTGGGGCTTTATTTCTAGTGAATAGTAACAGTGAGAGGATGAGGAATGCTCATCCTCTTCTTGTAAAGAAAGAGAGGAGAATATGTGCCTGATTTTTCTATATTAACGAATAACATTGATATGTATTTAGAAGGCTTTAAGTATACAGTTATGTCTAGTGTAATTGCATTAATAGGAAGCTTTATTTTAGGAGTAATTTTGGCTGTAATGCGTATTGCACCTATTCGTATTTTAAATTGGATAGGATCAGCTTTTGTGGAGTTTGTAAGAAATATTCCACTTGTATTAATTGCATTTATATTCTATTTTGCTTTACCTGTAATAGGAATTACTTTAAATGGGTTTGTAGCAGGAACAGTTACGCTTACCGTATATACGGCAGCGTTTATTGCGGAAGTTATTCGCGCTGGTATTTTATCAGTCGCAAAAGGCCAAATGGAAGCAGCACGTTCCTCAGGATTGACTTATACGCAAGCAATGTACCATATCGTTTTACCCCAAGCGATGAAAATCGTAATTCCTCCTCTAGGAAATCAATTTCTCAATTTAGTAAAAAACTCTTCCATACTCGGAATTATCGCTGGTACGGATTTAATGTATCAAGGAGACTTAATTTCAACGAAGACATTGGTTACGTTCGACGTCTATATATTTGTCGGGATGTTTTATTTAATATTAACAATTCCGCTCAGTATGCTAGTGCGTTATTTAGAAAAACGCTTAGCAAAGGAGGCGGTGTAAATGGATTTTAAGGGAGCAATTACAGGAGATCATATTCTGTTTTTATTAAAAGGATTACTTATAACACTAGAGGTAGCGCTCGTAGCGATTGTACTTAGCTTTATTATTGGTAGTGTAATAGGGATATTGCGGTATATGAAAATACCTATCGTCTCACAAGTATTAGGAATTATCGTTGAAGTAATTCGAAATTTACCACTACTTTTAATTATATTTTTCACGTATTTTGCACTTCCAGAAGCAGGCTTGAAATTAGAAATTATAACAGCTACAATTGTTGCTTTAACAATATTTGAAGCAGCAATGATATCTGAAATTGTTCGAAGTGGTTTATTATCTATTGAAAAAGGACAGATTGAGGCTGCAAGATCTTCAGGATTAACGTATGTTCAAGCGCTTTGGCACATTATTTTACCACAAGCATTAAGAAGAATGGTCCCGCCGCTTGTTAGTCAGTTTATTTCATTGCTGAAAGATACATCATTAGCAGTTGTTATATCACTGCCAGAGCTTATGCATAATGCTCAAATTATTAGCGGACAGAATGTGAATTATATGATTCCAACGTTTATAGTAGTAGCTTGTATGTACTTTATCATAAATTATAGTTTATCAATTTTATCGAGAAGATTAGAAATTCGTTAACCTTTACAATATATGTAAAGGTTTTTCCTTGTTTCTCCTTATTTTCCTTTAATTATAATCTAAATCTCGCGATAATTCGATTTTTTATATTGTTTTATCAGAAAAGTTTTAATTTTATATAGAAATTGTAATCGCTTTCGTGTATATTTTTATTATCAGAAAATTTTAACAAGATATAGGGGTATCGGTAGGGGGAGGATTTAGATGCAGCAACCAACGAATGAGAAATTACATCGTACGATGAAGAGTAGACATTTATTTATGATCGCACTAGGTGGGGTAATTGGGACTGGTTTTTTCTTAGGTTCAGGTTATACCATTAATCAGGCTGGACCAGGGGGAGCCATCCTTTCATATTTAGTGGGCGGATTTATTATGTATTTAACAATGCTTTGTCTTGGAGAGTTAACGGTAGCAATGCCGGTTTCAGGTTCTTTCCAAAAGTATGCGACGAAGTTTATTGGGCCAGGAACGGGCTTTATGATTGGCTGGCTATATTGGCTTGGCTGGGCAGTGACAGTAGGACTAGAATTAACGTCAATTGGTTTAATGATGAAAAGATGGTTTCCAAATGTTGATGTTTGGGTATGGTGTCTCGTATTCGGCGTTATTCTATATGCGTCAAACGCAATTTCGGCGAAAAGTTATGCTGAATTAGAATTTTGGTTCTCTAGTATTAAAGTAGTGACAATTCTTGCGTTTGTTGTTCTTGGTGGTGGTGCATTATTAGGGTTTATATCATATGACGGAAAAGAAGCAGCACCTCTTTTCTCTAACTTTGTAAGCGATGGTGGATTATTCCCGAATGGACTAGCTGCCGTATTACTTACAATGATTACGGTTAACTTCTCATTCCAAGGAACAGAGTTAATCGGGATTGCAGCGGGAGAAAGTGAAAATCCAGAAAAAACAATTCCACGTGCAATTCGTAATACAGTATGGCGCATTATGTTATTCTTCATTTTAACAATGACGATTTTAGTAGGATTAATTTCTTGGAAAGAAGCAGGGGTAATTGAAAGTCCATTCGTAGTCGTATTTGATAAAATCGGTATTCCATACGCAGCTGATATTATGAACTTCGTTATTATTACAGCGTTACTATCTGTAGCGAATTCAGGATTATATGCGGCAACTCGTATATTATGGTCACTTGCAAATGAAGGAATGGCACCAACATCGTTCCAGAAAGTAAATAAGCGTGGTATTCCAATTACAGCACTGGTTGTAACGATTGCAGTAGCTGGCCTTTCTTTATTCACAAGTTTCCTTGCAGAAGATACAGTGTACATGTACTTATTATCTATAGCTGGTTTGTCAGCTGTTTCAAGTTGGATCATTATTGCTTTATCGCAACTTCGCTTTAGAAGTCAGTATATAAAAGGCGGAGGAAAGTTAGAGGACTTAAAGTATAGAACGCCGTTATATCCAATTGTTCCTATTTTAGCTTTAATTACAAATAGCATCGTTGTTATTAGTTTAGCGTTTATTCCAGAACAAAGAATGGCGTTATACTGTGGTATTCCATTTATCATTTTCTGCTATATATATTATTATATGAGTAAGAAACGGAAGAAACCGATGAAAGTGGAGATGGAAGCGAAGTATGAAAATAAAAATTAAGCATGATGGTATAGAGGCAGATTTATCGTATGGTCCATTAGCTATTGGAAAAGAAAATGGGTATTCACCGTTACAATTACTCGTTTCTTCTATCGCAGGATGTAGTGCAATTGTCTTTCGAACAATTTTAGAAAAGAAACGTATTACATACGATACGTTTACAATTGAAACGGAAATTGGTAGAAGTGAAGCTTTATCAAAACCAGTTGAAAGTGTTCATTTGCACTATAAAATTAAAGCACAAAACACTACAGAAGAGCAATTGGATAAGGCACTACAACTTGCAGTGAAAAATTGCACGATTGTTCAATCGGTAAAAGATAGTATAAAAGTTACGGAAACAATTGAACTAATAAAGTGAAACATAAAAACGTGAGAATACGGCTCTCACGTTTTTATGTTTTAGAGAGAGGAGAAAGTGTAATGGAATAATTAGACTAAAAAGCTGCTTATATTTAGCAGCTTTTTCAGTCTCCATACATATGTAAAATTTCTTTCGCGCGTATACGTAAACCATCTATCAATTCTTTCGGTTCTAAAACTTGTGCATCTTTTCCAATTCTATAAAATAAAGGAGTAATAAAGTTAATTTCACCTTTATCAATTGTTGAATGTATATATCCTGTCCCGTCTTCGTTTACTACTACGAATTCTTCAAGGTAAGGAACGCTTTTACATTGGCGCACACCTTCTGCTGTTAATGAGACATGTAACTGAGTAGGAGTGTGTACTACGTTAGAGCTAGAGGCAAACCATTCTTCTAAATTCATGAACGTATTTTTATTTTCTTCTGTTGATAATATAGAAAGAATACGATCAACGCGATACAGTAAAACTTTTTTTCTACTGAAGTCATAGGATGGTAAGTACCATAGCCCGTCATGAGCATATACACCGATAGGGTGAACATGCTTTGTTTTTATTCCCGATTTAGATTCGTATTGAAAGTGTAAATTTTTATTTTCAATAGCCGCAGTTAACACTTCGTTTAAAAGTGGTGTCTCAATTGTTCTCTTCGGATTCCAAAAAGTGATATAAGAACGTATTTTAGCAACTTTCGCTTTCGCATCATGTTGTAGAGAACTATACAGTTTATGTGTAACGGAATTGATTTCTGCGTTGAAGGGCAAGTCTCGATAGTAACTTAAAGATTGAAAAGCAAAAAAGATGGATACTGCTTCTTCTTCGGTAAATAAAATAGGCGGAATGACTCTATTCGTTAATACTTTATATCCTCCGTTACGACCTTGTTCTGCGTAAAGGGGTAATCCCATATCACTTAAATCTAAAATATATCTATGGACAGTACGAACAGAAATGTTAAATTCATCAGCTATTTCCTGAGCTGTAAATGTTCTTTTCGCAGAAGCGAATATAAGAATGTCTAGTAAACGTTTTGCTTTTGACAACTATCTCACTCGTTTCTTTTTTAACATGACATGAATTGTCATGTTTTAAGGTTAGTATAGTGTGTATAAGGTCATTTTATCAATATACGTTGCAAGGAGGAAAAGAGATGTCACGTGAAGTTGTTTTATTTATAGCTGTTAGTTTGGATGGATATATTGCGAAAGAAAATGATGATTTAGAGTGGTTAATGGAAACGGAAGGAGAGGGAGATAACGGTTATACAGAAATGTATGAAACGATTGATACAATAATTATGGGAAAAAGAACGTACGATTATGTAGTAGAGCATATAGAACCATTCCCGTATGTAGATAAAAAATGTTTTGTTTTCTCTAACTCAGAAAAAGGTTCAAACGAACACGTGGAGTTTGTAAATGAAGATGTAGTGGAGTTTACGAAAAGGTTGAAAGAGCAAGAAGGATCTAAAATATGGATGGTCGGTGGAGGGAGTCTATTAAGAGAATTCTTTAAGAATAATTTAATTGATGAATATGTTGTTACGATTACACCGCATATATTAGGTTCTGGAGTTCCGTTATTTCAAGACAAGAATCCAGAAATTAATTTAACTTTAACGGATACGAAACGTTTTGGGCAATTTGTAAATTTATATTATAAAGTAAAATGATAAAGAAACACGACTACTATCAGTAGTCGTGTTTTTGTATAGATGGCAATGAAATGATAAAGCAAGACCCATGATCGACTTCGCTCGTTACAGTAATATTCCCGCCGTGTAGTTCTACAATTTCTTTTACGATAGATAGTCCTAAACCAGTTCCGCCTGTAGCTCGTGATCTTGCTTTATCAACTCGATAAAAACGGTCGAAAATGTGAGGGAGGTCTTCAGGCGGAATACCTTCGCCTTCATCTTCAATTGTAATGGAAATACGTTTATGTTCTTCTGTAACAGAAATATTTATATGAGAATGCTTTTGTGAATGTCTATAAGCGTTATTTAAAATGTTTACCACAACTTGTTCAAATCGCTGTTCATCTAAGTTTATTAGCAGTGTAGGAGGACAAGAGAAAGAAACTTTAATGTATCTTTCTTTATACATGGCATTTACCTTTTCGGCTATGCGAGTAAGGAAGGTGTGTAAATATACTTCCTTTACTTGAATAGAAAAGTTATGTTGTTCCATTTGTGCAAGTGAAAATAAATCTTGAACTAAGTTCGTAATATAATCAGACTCATCTTTTATAATAGATAAATATCGCAAACGTTGCTCAGGAGATGTGTTTTCCTTTAAAGCAATGTCAGCATAACCTCTTACGTATGTTAACGGTGTTCGTAATTCGTGAGCAACACTTGCTAGAAATTCACTTCGCTCTGTTTTCATATAATGTAAATCATTAGCAAGCGTTTGAATAGACGATGCTAGTTCACCAATTTCGTCATTTCGAGTAGTCGTTAACGAAACGGATAAATCGCCTTTACTCATTTTTTCAGTGGCATGTTTCATGTGTAACAATGGCTTTGTTAACAACCGTGATAAGAGAAAGATGGTGATGACTGTTAATAGAAACGTAATGACTCCTGCAATAATGAATTGTCTTGTTAGCCCGTTAACCATTTCCTCGATTGATTCTGTTCCGAGAAACATATATACGTAGCCTTCCGTTTTTTCAGCCACTACAATGGGGCTAACTGTACATATATAATTAGATGTTTTCCAATGATTCTCTATAATTGCTCCATCATGATCTGTGCGTGTTTGCATCTTTTCAATATGCTTTTTTATCGTAGTATTTATTTCATTGGATTTAGCTAGCACATCCTTATTTGCATTTGTAATAACGACAGTGGTTTCGGCTTCGGATTCCATTAGTGCAACATGGGAGATTGTTTGCTTATCAAAATACTTTTCAAGGACATCCCGATGACTATTTCCGCGCTTTAATAAAGCTGTCATTTCTTCATTTACTCTATTGTTGACAAGGCTATAATAAAGCAAGACAAATAGAACACTTTCGATTAAAAGTGTAACAATTAAAAAATAAAATCCGAGTTGAATAGATATTCGCTTCATCGTTTTGCTCCTTAATCTAGAGTATCAATCCACCGATATCCGACTCCGTAAACAGTTTTTAAATGATGATCAATAGGGAAATTTACTTTTCGTAATTTATCACGCAAATTACGAATATGTGAATCGACTGTTCTATCTTCTGTATTTGTATTTAATCCCCAAATTCGTTCAATGAGCTGATCACGGCTTAACACGTAGTTCACATGACGTAAAAATAACCCGAGTAAAGAGAATTCGATTGGAGTGAGAAGAAGTTCTTCATTATAGACAGAAACGAAATGCTTTGCCTCATCCCATAAAATGCCGTGATATTGGATTTGCGCGTGTTGATTCGTTCGCCTTAAAACAGCTTCAATTCTTGCGAAAAGCTCTTCTTCATGGAAAGGTTTCGTTACGTAATCATCCGCTCCAAGTTTTAACCCTTGGATGACATCTACCGTTTGATCACGAGCCGTTACCATAATGATAGGAACGTTACTAAAGGATCGAATTCTTTTGCACGTTTCCCATCCATCCATCTTTGGCATCATAATATCGAGTAAAACAAATTTGAAATTTTGATTTTCTATATGTGAAATAGCTTCTTCCCCGGACACTGCACATACGCAGTTATATCCGATTGGAGTAAGATAAAGCGTTAATAATTCAAGCATTCTCGGCTCATCATCTACGAGTAGTATATCGACCATAGAGTACCTCCGCATTTGTAGTTATTACTTAAATTGTAAGTCAAAATCATGAAGAAATGGTGCAGATTATCATGCATCTGCATAATTTCTTCAGAATTGCTTGTTATTGTAAAGTTGAAATTTCATTTTAGGTAATCATATTGGCTCGAAAACGATTCAAACGGAGGCGGTATAGTGAAACAGATGACCCGAATCTTTGGGATAACAATAATTACAGCAGTTGGTCTTGCTGCATGTGGACAAACGAACACGGATCATAAAAAACATGAATCTAAAGAAGAGAAAAAAACAGAGCAAACGGAAATGAAAATGAATCAGGAGGTAACTGCGCCGAAAGAAATGAACGAAGGTGCATCGAATGGTTTATTAACGACAAGTTTAAAAAATGTAACGAGATTAAACACAAACGATCCTTTGCAAATGGCAGTAGTAACTTCGCAAACGATATGGCCAGCAACGCATAAAGAGAATCAGCCAGGCGCTGTTATTTTAGTGCCAGTAAACGAGTGGCAATTAGGTATTGCGAGTGCGGATCTTATTCACCATCCGAATAACGGTCCAATTTTATTTATAGAAAAAGAAAAGGTACCCGAAATGACGTTAAAAGAAATAAAACGATTAAATCCGCTCGGAACGAAAGATGGAACACAAATTATGGTGATGGGGGATGTAGGTCCATCTATCCTTGAGCAATTAAAAGCATATAAAGTAAAGCAAATAAAAGAAACGGATCCAGCTATATTTGCTAAAGATGTGGATAAAGAATATGCCGATATAACAGGAAGTTATCCAAATAGTGTTATTATCGGTTCGTCTGAAGAAGAAGGGCGTTTATACACAACACCAGCTGTAAATTGGATTTCTCATATGCCAGAACCGCTTTTATATACAGAAAAAGATAAGGTGCCAGAAGCGACGATAGAGGCATTAAAAATGAGAAAAGATAAAGCGAATATATATGTATTAGGACCAGAAAAAATCATTTCAAAAGCAGTAGCAAAAGAGTTAAGTAAATACGGAAAAGTAACGCGTATTAGTGGAGAGACTCCAACAGAAAATTCGGTTGCATTTGCGAAGTTTAAAGATGAAAAAACGAAATTTGGCTGGGGGTTCACAAAACCAGTTCACGGTTTATCATTTGTTTCAAGCAAAACACCAGATTTAGCAGTTGCAGGAGCACCATTTTCACATATGGGTAAACACGCACCTATTGTATTGTTAGAAGAAGGGAAAGCTTCACAACCAGTGTATGACTTCCTTGCTAGTATTCAGCCGAAGTTTAAAGATGACCCAACGCTTGGACCATATAACCACGGCTTCTTATTAGGAAGTACGAGTGATATTTCATTTGAAACACAAGGTATATTGGATGAGAGGCTAGAGATTGTTCAAGAAAGTGGTCAAGGGCACGGTGGACATTAATAAAGTGAGTAAAGGCGCTGCTAAGGTAGCGTCTTTTTCTTTAGGAAACTTTTACATAGCAAAAATCTCTCTACTCGTTATATAATATCCTTCGTGCAGTCGGCCGAGATTTTCTTATGGAGAAAATCAAATGATAAAAGAGTAGAGGAGTGGTATTTTGTTTCAAACGATAAAAAATGACTGGTTCTCCAATGTGAGAGGAGACGTGCTATCGGGAATTGTCGTTGCTTTAGCGTTAATTCCTGAAGCGATTGCTTTCTCAGTTATTGCAGGCGTGGACCCGACCGTTGGGTTATACGCAGCCTTTTGTATTGCAGTTACCATTTCATTTGTTGGCGGACGAACTGGGATGATTTCAGCTGCAACAGGTGCAATGGCATTATTAATGGTCACGCTCGTTAAGGATCATGGTTTGCAATACTTATTTGCTACAACAATATTAACCGGTATTGTCCAAATTATTTTTGGCGTGTTCAAACTGAGCTCATTTATGAAGTTTGTTCCTAAATCTGTTATGAGTGGTTTTTTAAATTCACTTGGAATTTTAGTTTTTACAGCGCAATTGCCACATTTTAAAAATGCAACTTGGCAAATGTATGCACTTGTCGCATTAGGACTTGTAATTATATATGTATTTCCACGTATTACGACAGCTGTACCGTCTACACTTATTTCCATTATTATTGTGACAGGTATTGCACTTATGAGCGGATTACAGTTAAAAACAGTAGGGGATATGGGAAGCTTGCCGAAAGAATTACCGTTCTTTAGCATGCCTGACGTGCCTTTTACACTTGAGACATTAGGGATTATTTTACCGTACGCAGTTATGCTTGCAATTATCGGTTTACTAGAGTCTTTATTAACAGCTTCAGTTTTAGATGATATGACGCATACGGAAAGTAATAAACATAAAGAGGCACGTGGTCAAGGTATCGCAAACATTGTCGCTGGTTTCTTCGGAGGAATGGCAGGATGTGCAATGATTGGACAATCTGTTATTAATATTAAATCAGGTGGACGAGGTCGTTTATCAACATTTGTAGCGGGTGGATTTCTAATCGTATTACTGTTCGTTTTAGGTGATTATGTCGTTCATATTCCGATGGCAGCTTTAGTTGCAGTTATGATTATGGTTTCAATTGGAACATTTGATTGGAACTCTGTAACAACGATTCATAAAGTACCAAAAGGAAACGCATTTGTTATGATCGTAACAGTTGTGATTGTCTTAATTACACATAATTTAGCATTAGGTGTAATTATCGGAACAGTAATTAGTGCGGTTTTATTTGCATTCAATATGGCAAAGATTCACGTGAAACATTTATATATTGAAAATAAGAAAATATACGAAATTCATGGTCAACTTTTCTTTGCATCTACAGCAGACTTTATAAATAATTTTACATTTGAGGAAGATGTAAAAGAAATTGAGTTGAATTTTACTCACGCACACGTATGGGATGATTCAGCAGTAGCCGCAATTGATAAAGTTATCATGAAGTATGAACAAAGTGACGTGAAAGTAAGTATAACGGGATTAAATGAACGAAGCTCGAAAATTATTTCAAATTTAGCTACTTATAATAAAAGAATCGCAAGTTAGAAGCCTCCTTTTTAGGGGGCTTTATTATATAATACGGGTAGGATAACGAAAAGGGGATTCAGCATATGTACAAACAAATTATATTAGCATGTGACGGTTCTGAACATGCACTTCGAGCAGCGGAACATGCAACATATATTGCGAAATGTAGCGAAGAAACAAATGTTGAAGTTGTGTACGTAGTAGATAATAGAACGGCAAAATCAGATATTATACAAGGTCAAACAGATTTAGAAACAATATCGGCTAGTCGAAAAGATAAATTAAAAGAGATTGAAGGTTTATTAAAGAAAGAGAACATTTCTTATAAAATTACGATATTACATGGCGATCCAGGAGATACGATTGTTCAATATGTAAATACAGGGGATATAGATCTCGTTATCGCTGGCAGTAGAGGGTTAAATACATTGCAAGAGATGGTACTTGGTAGTGTCAGTCATAAAATAGCAAAGCGTGTAAAATGCCCGGTGATGATTATAAAGTAAATTGAATGAGATATTTTGTAGTGTAAGCAAGACCTTGATGTAATTCGAGGTCTTTTTTGACGTATAAAGGGAGAGAGCTTGGACATACTAGATATATAAGTTTAAAGGGAAATTATTAACTTACAAATTTGTAAGTTAGTTGTTAGTAAAATCGATGTTATGAAAATTTTCCCATTGGTAAAATAAGAGTATCAAAGGGGAGATAGGGAGGATGGAAGCAATGAAATCATTTCAAAATTTATCATACAGTCAAGGGGTAAGCTTAATTTGTTTAGGAGGATTTGCTGCATCTGTTACGTTAGCTGTTGTAATAAAGATGATTCATCAAATCTTTTAATCTTACAGTAGGAAAGGAATTGGTTGTTATTAATAGCGAGAGAAGGGTTATAAATAAAAAATAGCTCCTAGCATGTACCTCAGTGCTAGGAGCTATTTTCTTATTTCTCTGTTTCTGCTTTATCACTTGTTACGCTAACGTTACCCCATTTATATTGATCTTCTGGTGTATATTTATAATCCTTTACGCGATTATTTACACCTTTTAAGTCAAATTTATAATGAAGTGGAATTAATGGTACTTCATCATGAACTAATTTTTGCCATTTATCGTATACATCTTTACGGTACTTTTCATCAGCAGCTTCTTTAGAAATACCCTGTTTTAATAATTCTGTGTTTTTGTCAGTAGACCAACGTGTGTAATTGAACGCTGCATTTTTAGCCCAAATACCAGAAGGGTCTGGATCAGATGCAGTTCCCCAAGCGGCAGCGAAAAGATCAACTTTTGGATCATCTTTTTTAATCATATCGTAGAAGGAGTTGAATTCGTGTAAGCGACCATCAAGAAGTTCTACTTTTAGGCCGATGTCTTTCCAAGATTGAATAAAGAATTTTGCAAGTGGTTCACTTACATCGCTACCACTCATTGATAAGAAATTAGCTTTAAATTCTTTACCATTCGGATCTTCACGGAATCCATCTCCGTTCGTATCTTTATAGCCAGCTTCATCTAATAACTTTTTAGCTTTTTCTACATCTTTATCATAGGCACCAACTTTATTGTTATGATATTTTGGTAGAGATGGTGGGATTGGTGAGTTAGCTGGATAACGTAGGCCATGATATAATTTTTCACCAATTTCTTTTCTATCAATAGCATAAGCCATTGCTTGACGTACACGAACATCTTTAAATTTCTCCTTATCCATCACTACTTCTTCTTTTTCTTTATCCATATGGCCTAACTTAAAGCCGATATAGCTATAGTATAAATCGGTTTTACCGACTAATTGTGCATTTTTTAATTTACTTACATTTGGATACTGATCTGCACTTACTTCAGCAATGTCAATATCACCATTTTTTAAGGACGCGTTAACAACGGAAGGGTTAACAACTTTTAAAACCATGCTTTTCAGCTTTGGTTTTCCGCCATAATAGTCATCAAAACGTTCAAATTCAACGGATTCTCCAGGAGTAATTTTCTTCACTTTAAAAGGTCCGAAACCAATTGGGTTTTTACGGATTTTATCAGACTCTGCTAATTTATCGATTGGTACATCTCCTAAGTATTTCTTATGAAGAGGATATGCCCAAAGTCCAGTTTTCACTGAAGGATTCGGTTCTTTAAACGTAATCGAAATTGTTTTTGGGTCCGTTACCTTGATACCTGAAATTTTTTCAGCTTTTCCATTGTGGTAATCTTCCATACCTTCAATCATTTGCATTTGAGTGTCATAGCGAGAACCAGCATATTGTTTGCTACCAATTACTAGATAAGAGTATTCTAAATCCTCAGCAGTAACAGGGTTTCCATCATGCCATTTTACATTATCTTTAATTTTTAGTGTAATTGTCTTTTTATCTTTAGAAATTTCATATGTAGCAGCACCATCATTCGTGTATTCCCAGTTTTCGTCATTTGATAATAAAGATTCATCGAAAATTGTAATGACCTGGTTATCAGGATCTCCTTCATATACAGCGAAGTTCAAAAGTCCTTCAAATGGTGTGTTAGAAACAAGACCATATGTTAATGAACCATCTTTAATTTCCTTTTTATCATTTTTAACAGATGCACTAAATTTATTTGTATCTACTTTTTTTGTGCTGCTCGTTTTTTCACTACCACCACTGCCCCCACATGCTGAAAGTAGTAATGTTGAAACTGCAAGTGTACTTAATACTTTGAAAAACTTTGGCTTATTTGTCATTTCTTCCACCCCTTATCCTTTTCTTTGTCTTGCGTCGGCCGAACGGCGTAGCGCTTGACCAATAAAATTTATACAAAGCATCAATGTTAAAATCATGATTGATGCGGGTAACCAAATCCACCACTTCTCTTGTAATACATCTGGATTTCTAGCATAACTAACAAGTGTACCAAGGCTTGGTGTACTTTCTGGTAGACCAAATCCTAAGAAGGTTAGACCAGATTCAATACCGATGTTTCCAGCAAGGTTTAATGTAACGCTAACAATGATAATGGAACTTAAGTTAGGTAGTACTTGGAAAAGAATGATCTTCCAGTTTGGTGTTCCTAAAGTTTTTGATGCAGAGACATAATCGAGTTCTTTTTCAGTTAATACTTTTGAGCGAATTAATCTTGCCTTTCCTGTCCATAAGAACACGCTCATAATTAAAATGAAAGTGAAGATATTGAATGTAGGAACAAGTGTAATAAATACAATTACAAGCATTAAAAATGGTAAAACCATAACAAAGTCGATAATGCGCATAATGATATTATCAATTGCTCCTCCAAAATAACCGGCAATTAATCCAATTGAAAGGCCAATTACACAAGAAAGAATAGTAATTGCTAATCCAATTGTAAAGGAGTTACGTGTACCAATAATAAGTTGGCCGAAAATGTCGCGTCCTCCGTAATCTGTTCCTAACCAATGTTCAGCAGAGGGAGGAGCATAAATAGCGAATAAATCAACTCGTACAATATCTTCTTGTTTCATAATAAAAGATGTTGCGTAGACTGCTAGTAATAAGATTGCTAGGAAAATAAGTGAAAACATTGCTAATTTATCTTTACGAAGTTCTCGCCACATAATAGAGAAACCAGAAGGGCTTTTTTCGTAATGAATAACTTCAGTTTGTTTTTCAGGGTTTGCTAACATAACGTCATCTCCTTTCTTTAATCAATACGAATACGTGGATCGACGATGCTTAGAATAATATCTGAAAGGAGAGTTCCAAGTAACGTTGCAAATCCAGTAAACATAACGAGTGCAGTTATTACACTAAAATCACGTTGAGAGATAGATTGTATAAATAGTTGTCCAATTCCTGGATAGCTAAAAATACTTTCTAAAAAGATGGCACCGCCAACTAATCCTGTAATTTCATAGCCTAAGAAGGCTGCAATTGGTAAGAATGAATTTCGTAAAATATGTCTAGAATAGATTTTTGATTCTGGAACACCCTTTGCTCTTACTGTACGCACAAAATCTTTATGTTTCGTATCAATAATTTCGCTTCGTAAATATTGAACCGTACCAACTGTCGCAATTAATGCACCAGATAAAGCTGGTAATAGCATGTGATTCAATTTGCTTAAATAGTAAGCAAATGTACCTGTTGCAACTTGAGGATCAACGCTACCGCCGGTTGGGAATATTGCAAACTTAAATCCGAATAGGAAGAGCATAATTAATGCAAATATAAATAGTGGTGTAGCAAAACCTAGATAGTTATAAATGGTAATGAGTCGATCAGCCCATGTATCATTCCACCGCCCACTTATAACTCCTAGTGGTATGGCAATTAAATAAGTAAGGATAAGAATAACAAGTGCTAAAGATACTGTATTTCCAAGTCGTTCTCCAATTAAATCGGTTACTTTCATTTTATGTGCATAGGAAATACCGAAGTCACCTTGGGCTGCATTTTTAATCCAGCGAACATATTGTGTTGCAACTGGGTCATTTAATCCAAGCTTTTCACGTTGTTCTTCAATCACTTTTGGATCCGCTTTTGGATTCATTGCTCTGCCGGTTAAGGCATCGCCTGGCATTGCCTTAGCTAATAGAAAGACAAGTACACTTAACACGAATAATTGCGGGATCATCACTAAAAATCTCCGTAATATAAACTTCCACATGTTTTATCACTCCCTTATGGTAATGCCACCCGGTGCGTTGGCGAGATTGGTTTTAAATCATAAGCCCGACCGTTTTCATTGAAATAATTTTCGTATGACTTCTCGTATTCAGAGCTTACTTGTTGACGGAGCTTACGCTGTCTCTCTCTGTTTTCAGGACGAATATCAGGAATTGCTGATATTAGGCGCTTCGTATAAATATGTTGCGGATTACTATAAATTTCTGCACTAGTTGCTTCTTCGACGATGCGTCCGCGATACATAACACCGATACGATCACACATATGACGAATTACACCTAAATCATGACTAATGAATAAGTATGTTAATCCGAGCTCAGCTTGTAAATCTTGTAAGAAGTTTAATACTTGAGCTTGTACAGAAACATCTAGTGCTGATACAGGTTCATCAGCGATAATAAGCTTCGGTTTTAATGTAAGTGCGCGTGCAATACCAATCCGCTGCCTTTGCCCGCCGGAAAATTCATGTGGGTATTTATAAATTGACTCTGGATTTAGACCAACTTTATCAAGATATTCTTGAACCGCTCTACGTTCTTCATCAGGTGAGAGCTTCTCAAAATTTCGAAGAGGCTCAGCAATAATGTCGAGAACACGTTTCTTCGGATTTAATGATGAATAAGGATCTTGGAAAATCATTTGAATATCTTTTCGTTGTTCACGTAGCTCAGAGCGACTTAATTTTGTTAAATCTCTATTATTAAAATGAATGCTACCCTCTGTTGCTTTCGTTAAATGCATAATTGCTTTACCCGTTGTTGATTTGCCACTTCCGGATTCACCAACGATCCCGTATGTTTCACCCGGTTGTAATTCAAAACTTACACCATCGACAGCACGCACGTAATCTAATGTGCGGCCGAAGAAACCACCTTTAATTGGAAAATGTACTTTTAAATCTTCTACTTTAAGCAGTGCCATGAGCTACGTCATCTCCTTTCTTATCTTGGAAGTTGAAATGCTTGTAGCAAGTACAACGTACCCAATGGTCTGGTTTTACTTCATGTAAAATTGGATTTTCCTCGTGTTGATCAGGTCTAATCCATGGAATTCGAGCTTGGAAGCGACAACCTGTGCGAGGAAGCTTCGCTAACGAAGGAACGACCCCTTGAATTACATGCAATTTTTCTTTTTCACCATACGCAGATGGAATGGAGTTTAATAGAGAACGAGTATATGGGTGAAGAGGGTTGTTAAAAATCTCTTCAACTTTTCCTGTCTCTACAACTTGTCCAGCGTACATAACGACGATACGATCTGCTGTTTCTGCGACAACACTTAAATCATGAGTAATTAAAATGATGCCCATTTTCGTTTGTTCTTGAATAGATTTTAGTAAGTCTAAAATTTGTGCTTGGATGGTTACGTCAAGGGCCGTTGTTGGCTCATCCGCAATAATGAGTGCTGGGTTACAAGCAATTGCAATTGCGATAACAATTCTTTGTCTCATTCCGCCAGATAATTCGTGTGGGTATTGTTTATATGTAAGTTCTGGTTTTGGAATACCAACTTGATGAAGTAGTTCTAAGGTGCGTTCTTTTTTTTCAACTTTTGAAAGGCTTGTGTGGTAGTCTAAGTTTTCTTCGATTTGTTTTCCAACTGTCATAAGAGGATCGAGTGCTGTAAGAGGTTCTTGGAAAATCATACCGATGTTTGATCCGCGTACTTTATTCATCTCTGCGGCTGACATAGTTAGTAGATCCTTATCTCTATAGTTAAGCTGCCCTTGTAATTTTGTATTTGCTTCATTATGCAGTCGCATAATAGAAAGGGCAAGTGCACTTTTTCCGCAACCTGATTCACCAACTATCGCGACAATTTCATTTTCATGGACAGTTAACGAAACATCATCAACTGCGGCATGATAGTGATCTTGTATGCGAAAGGAAGTCTGTAAGTTTTCAATGCGAAGAAGTGGATTCTTCATGGCTATACCTCCATCTTTTCTGAAAAGACTAAATATTTTGTATGTTGTTGTTATTTTAATATAAATTGACAATGTTTGACAAGCATAAGTTGAGAAAATATTCAAAAATCTTTTTATACAGAGATTGAATGCTGTTATATAAGGGATTGAAGTTAGTTGAAAACGCTAACATATATGTGAGAGGGAAATAAATCTTTTGTAAGAAAAAAGTATTATATGTAGAAAAAAGAGAGGTGTTCTGGAAAGAACAGTCTCTCTTTTTTTGATAAGAATAATATTAGTACTTAAGCTTGTTTTGGTTTTGCAGATCCTGTCTTTAAAGTAAGAGCAAGGAAGAACATTGCAAGTACACAAGATACAAGTAATAAGATGAATCCGCCATCCCATCCGAATGCATCGACGATAAAGCCCATAGCTGCGCTAGCAAAAGTAGCTCCACCTAGGTAACCGAAGAACCCAGTTAAACCAGCGGCAGTTCCAGCAGCTTTTTTTGGTGCTAAGTCTAGTGCGTGTAGGCCGATTAACATAACAGGTCCGTAAATTAAAAATCCAATCGCGACAAGTGCGATACTATCAACCATTGGATTACCAGGAGGGTTTAGCCAGTAAACAAGAACGGCGATAAATACACCAACCATAAATAAAATACCAGCAGGTGCGCGGCGCCCTTTAAATAGTTTATCACTCATCCATCCGCAAAGAAGTGTACCTGGAATACCAGCCCATTCATATAGAGCGTAAGCTGTACGGGAGCTACTATGAGTGAAACTTTTTTCCTCTACTAAATAGGTAGGAGCCCAGTCTACAACGCCGTAACGTACGAAATAAACGAAAACGTTCGCGATAGCGATGTACCATAAAAATTTATTGTTTAGTACGTATTTAAATAAAATTTCTTTTACTGAAAGTTCGCGTTCTCGATCTTTTACTTTTTCATCTGATGGATATTCTCCAGTATGTTCTTCGATAGAAGGTAATCCACAAGATTGAGGTGTATCTCTCATCGTAATTAATACATAAATACCAACTAAAATTGAAAGAATACCTGGGAAGTAAAAAATACTCTTCCAGTCATTTGCGAAGAAGTATAAGCCTAATGTCACAAGAGAAGGCATAAGAGCGCCACCGACATTATGAGCAACGTTCCAAATAGACATTTTTGTACCACGTTCACTAATAGAGAACCAGTGAACCATCGTACGACCACAAGGAGGCCATCCCATACCTTGTACCCATCCATTTAAAAACTGAAGGACAAACATAAGTATAATGCTCGTTGTAATGAAAGAAAATGAGCCGAAAATAATATTAATGATACCTGATAAAAATAGCCCAGCTGCTAAAAAGTAGCGAGGATTACAACGGTCGGATACGATACCCATAAGAAATTTACTTAATCCGTAAGCGATAGATACTGCTGAAAGGATAACCCCAAGTTCCCCTTTACTAAAGCCTTGTTCGATTAAGTATGGCATCGCTAGTGAAAAGTTTTTTCGAACAAAGTAGTAACCTGCGTAGCCGATGAAGATACCTAAGAATACTTGTAAACGTAATTTACGGTATTCGCTATCAACGCGATCAGCTGGTAAGCGTTCCGCGTAGGGCGCAGGCTTAAATAATTGTGTGAAAAACATAAAATGAAAATCCTCCCCTAATGAATTCGAAATGTTGTAAGTCAGAGAGAATATAAAAAGGCCATGAAATATAAAAAAGTTTCCTTTTTTATGATTCATAGCCGTATACTCCGATTCTCCGTGACTGTCAATATTAACTTCGTCGAAAATTATACAACTTTGTGACAGAAATGTAAACGTTTTTATAAATAAAAAGTGTTGACGGATTTTGTTTGTGGGATTAATATTTAAATACGTTAAATATTTTATTGCTTAAATAAGAGGTGGATAACATGCCAAATGATATGACGCATATCGATAAAATTCAAGCTCTTGCCTTTTCGATTGGAAAGAAAATGCAGACGGAGTTATTAGAACAAATGCAAGCAACAGGACTTACACCACCGCAGTTTTATATTTTAAAGATTTTAGATCATTACGGTGCTTCAAGAGCGACAAAATTAGCAAAAAAGATGTATGTAAAGCCTAGTGCAATTACAGTGATGATTGATCGCCTAATTGACCAAGAGCTTGTAGAACGCTATCACGACAAAGATGACCGTCGTGTTGTCATCATTGAGTTAACAAAAAAGGGGAAAGCTAGAGTAGAAGAGGCAATGACCGCTCGTAATGAGCATATTGCAAAATATTTCTCACATTTAGAATTACAAGAAAGAGAAGATTTGTTACGCCTCTTTGAGAAGTTAGAAACAATTATTTGCGGGACACAAGAGAAAAAAGAGAATAACTAAGAGGAATTGAGGAGATTACATGGAGCAACAAGAAAACATAAATAGAAAGTTGCTGTTAATTGGTTTAATAATCGCGATGCTATTTGCTGCATTAGATGGAACGATTGTTGGTACAGCAATGCCGCGTATCGTCGGTGAACTAGGCGGATTAAGTTTAATGACGTGGTTAACAACAGCTTATATGTTAACATCAACGACAGTTGTACCAATTGCAGGTAAATTAGCGGATTTACTTGGCCGTCGTAACGTATATATTACAGGACTAGTTATCTTTATGGTTGGTTCGGCGTTATGTGGTATGGCAAATGGTATGACAGAATTAATTATTTTCCGTGGTATTCAAGGTCTTGGTGGCGGTATTATGATGCCAATGGCTATGATTATTATCGGAGATATGTTTACGGGAAAAGAACGTGCGAAATGGCAAGGTATTTTTGGTGCGTTATACGGTCTTGCTTCTGTAATTGGACCACAAGTGGGTGGTTGGATTGTAGACGCAGTGAACTGGAGATGGGTATTCTACATTAACTTACCAGTTGGTATTTTAGCAACAATCTTTATTGCAATGGGATTAAAGTCACATAAACAAACAGGACCGATCAAGATTGATATTGCTGGAATCTTTACGATGATTCTCGGTGTTGTAAGTTTATTACTTGCATTAACGTTTGGCGGAAAAGATTATCCATGGGATTCTTGGCAAATTATCGGTTTATTTGCATTAGCTCTAATTGGTATTATTAGCTTTGTTATCGTTGAAACGAAAGCAGAAGAACCGATTTTACCGATGCATTTCTTTAAAAATCGCACGTTTACAATACTGAATGCGATTGGTTTCTTTATGAGTATCGGAATGTTCGGTGCGATTATGTTCGTACCATTCTTCATGCAAGGAATTGTAGGAGTAAGTGCTGCTGAATCAGGAACAATTATGACACCGATGATGATTACAATGATAGTGATGAGTATTATCGGTGGTCAACTTGTATTAAAAGTTGGTGTGAAACCACAAATTATTACAGGGATGCTTATTATGGCTGGTGGTTTCTGGTTATTAACAACGATGGATATGCACACGACTAAACTTACTGCTACTTTCTATATGAGTATTATCGGTTTAGGAATGGGTCTTGTTATGCCGACATTAACATTAGCGTTACAAGAAAGTTTCCCGAAAAAAGATCTTGGAGTCGTAACATCATCAAGTCAGTTCTTCCGTCAAATCGGTGGAACATTTGGTATTACAATTTTAGGGTCAATCATGAATAACACTTCAGGTACAACATTAACAAATAAATTAGTACCTGTATTAGATACGTTCCCGAAAGAAGCGGGCCAAATGGTAACGAAATTTAAAGATATGATTCACACAGATCCACAAGGTTTATATTCGATGCTATTTAGTCCAGAGGCATTAAAACAAATGCCAGAAGCATTCGCTAACAGCATTGTACCAATCTTGAAAAACTCTTTAGTAGACTCACTTCATACTGTATTCTTAACAGGATTAGTATTTATCGTAGTAGGCGCTATCTTTACGATTTTCTTACAGAAGATTAAACTGTCAGATCGTAAAAAAGATGCTGAAGAGCCAGCTACAGAGGAAAAAGAACAAACTGTATCCTATTCGTAATGAAAAAGCATCGCCTTATGGCGGTGCTTTTTTTGAGTATAACCTTAAAAGCTTTTTCATGAGAAATGATTGACGTATTTCTAGAAATACGTTATATTGTTTTCTGTAAACGGTTACATGGGATGGAGAGGAAAGAGAATGAGTACGATTAAAGACGTTGCGAAATTAGCGGGAGTATCTGTGGCGACCGTTTCCAGAGTGTTAAATAAAAATGGATATGTTCATGAAGATACATTAAAGAAAGTAGAACGAGCGATTGAGATGCTAGATTATAAACCTAGTACAGTAGCGCGTTCATTGTATAATAAAAAATCACGTTTAATTGGCTTAGTTGTTCCAAATATCGTGAATCCATTCTTTCCAGAAGTTGCACGTGCCGTAGAAGATGTAGCGCATAAACAAGGATACACAGTTGTCCTTTGTAACTCTGATGAGAGTTTAGAGAAAGAAAAGCAATATATTGATGTACTTAGGCAAAATAATGTGGATGGATTTATTGTAGCAACGAATCCACAAAATAGTGTTAATTACATGAAGTTGTCTGTTCCAGTTGTTGCAATTGACCGTATGTTTAATGAGCGTATCCCTACTGTATATGCAGATAACTATGCAGGGAGTCAGGCAGCGACAAAGCTATTAATAGATAAAGGCTGTAAACATATTGCGCATATTCGCGGACCGCGTGATGTAAGCACTGCTAATGAACGTTTTGAAGGTTTTGTAGACGTTATTACGCAAAATAATCTTTCTTATATGATTGCAGAGAGTACATTTGATCCAGCTAATAGTGAGCGTGTAACAGTGGAATTATTAGAAGAATACCCACATATTGATGGAATTGTTGCTGGAAATGATTTAATTGCAATAGGTATTGTAAAGGCTGCACTCCAAAAGGGGATTTCTATTCCAGATGATTTACAAATTATCGGATTCGATGGAATTTCTTTAACAGAAATGATGTATCCATCTATTACAACTGTTGCACAGCCAATTTATGAAATGGGGAAAATTGCAACAGAGCTGTTGTTAGAGCAGATGGAAGGAAACGTATTAGAAGAGAAACACTATCGTTTACCGATTGAAATTATAGAACGAAATACAACGAAGTAAGGAGATGAAACAGATGCCAAATATTGCAGTGGTAGGTAGTATTTCAATGGACTTAGTGGCTGTTTCAAAAAAACGTCCGAAAGCAGGAGAAA
Organism: Bacillus sp. EE-W1; assembly: GCF_009760835.1. NCBI lineage: Bacteria > Bacillati > Bacillota > Bacilli > Caryophanales > Bacillaceae > Bacillus > Bacillus sp. EE-W1. Next base: position 36,224 of record NZ_WIPE01000032.1, read on the forward strand.
CAGTAATTGGTGAAGCATTTCATACAATCCCGGGAGGGAAAGGAGCCAACCAAGCAGTTGCTGCAGCTAGATTAGGCGCAAATGTAGCGATGGTTGGGGCGGTTGGAAACGATAATTATGGAACTGTAGTTAGGAACAATTTAGAGAACGAACGCGTTTTTATCGACTATGTGGTACCGGTTACAGATACAGCGACAGGAATTGCTCATATCGTTTTAGCAGAAGAGGATAACAGTATTGTTGTCGTGCAAGGGGCAAATGCTCTTGTAAATGAGTCGGTTGTAGATCGTTCAAAAGATCTTCTTATAAAAGCAGATATGGTTGTTCTTCAACTAGAGATTCCACTTGAAACAGTAAAATATGTATTGGCTATTTGTGAGGAGCATAATATTCCAGTTATGTTAAATCCAGCGCCAGCACAAGTGTTATCAGAAGATATTTTAGAAAAGGCAACTTATATTACACCAAATGAACATGAGTGTCGCATCGTATTAGATGATTTCACGTCACCAATTGAAGGTTTACTGGCTAAATATCCAAATAAACTATTGATAACAGAAGGTTCTAAAGGTGTTCGTTTCCATAATGGTACGGAGATTGTACATGTTCCTAGCATCGCTGTTGATGTAGTAGATACGACTGGAGCTGGTGATACATTCAATGGTGCATTAGCAGTTGCGCTTTCTGAAGGAGAAACACTTCAAAAAGCAATTCGTTTTGCGAATATTGCTGGTGGCCTTTCTGTAACGAAACTTGGAGCACAGGGCGGTATGCCAACGAGAGATAGAGTACGTGAAGTGCAGGTGATTGTCGGTTGAAAAAGCACGGTGTATTAAACAGTGAGATTGCATCAGTCCTTGCTTCACTTGGACATACAGATACGATTGTAATTGCAGACTGCGGGTTACCAATTCCTGCCGGAGTAAAACGAATTGATTTAGCTGTTGAGATTGGAAAACCTAGCTTTTTAGACGTATTGCAAGTGGTAGCTGATGATATGGCAATTGAAAAAGTAACGTTAGCAGAAGAAGTCATTAATAATAATGCGGAAGTAAATAAAGAAATCGAGCTGAAATTAATAGAGTCAGCATTTGAATATGTATCGCATGAACAATTTAAAGAGCACACGAAGAAAGCGAAAGCAATTATTCGTACAGGAGAGGCTACTCCTTATGCCAATGTAATTTTACATGCAGGCGTGATTTTTTAATAAAAGGAAGTGATGGGAATGCGTATTGAAATGAAAAATATTTCAAAGGCGTTCAATGGCAATCCTGTTTTGAAGAATGCACAGTTTATGATTGAAACAGGGGAAGTCCATGCATTGATGGGGGAAAATGGAGCGGGCAAATCAACGCTCATGAAAATTTTAACAGGTGTATACAAAAAAGATGGTGGAACAATCACGATTGATGGACAAGAACGAACTTTTAAAAATGCGAAAGAAGCAGAAGAGTACGGTATTGCATTTATACATCAAGAATTGAACATATTATCGAATTTAACAGTAGCTGAAAATATGTTTCTCGGTAAAGAGTTAATGTATGGGAAGACAGGTATTTTGCGTACGCGTCAAATGAACGCGATTGCGCAGCAGCAACTAGCGGAGTTAGGGTTACATGTAAAAGGCGCTATGTTGGCAGGAGAGTTATCGGTTGGACAACAGCAAATTATCGAAATTGCGAAAGCGTTAATGACAAACGCGAGCGTTATTATTATGGATGAACCTACAGCTGCATTAACAGATCGTGAAATTGAAACGTTGTTTACTGTCATTAATAAATTACGTAAAGAAGGCGTTTCGTTCGTTTATATCTCACACCGAATGGAAGAAATTTTTTCAATATGTGATGCCATTACGATTTTACGTGATGGGGAATACGTAGGAAAGAGACTCATTCCGGAAACATCATTTGATGAAGTAGTGAGTATGATGGTGGGGCGCAGCATTGGTGAACGTTACCCAGAGCGAAATAGTCAAATTGGCGATGTCATTTTTGAGATGCGTAACGGAACGAAAAAAGGGAAGTTTGAAAATGTTTCGTTTCAAGTAAGAAAAGGTGAAATCCTTGGTGTTGCTGGTTTGATGGGAGCTGGCCGTACAGATATTATGAAAGCGATATTTGGATACGAACCTTTAGATTCTGGCCAAATTTTTATAAATGGACAAGAAGTAAAGATTGATAGTCCGATAGATGCGATTAGACAAAGAATAGCTTTTATTACAGAGGATAGAAAATCTGAAGGGTTAGTTTTAGATTTCTCAATTCGAGAAAATTTAGCTTTACCGAATTTAGAAAGTCTTTCAAAGGGAAGTGTCTTAAGTAACGAACTAGAACAACAGTTTACAGCGGATATGATGAAACTTCTTAATGTGAAAGCAGCTAGTGGAGAGCAAGCGGTGAAATCTCTTTCTGGTGGAAATCAGCAAAAGGTTGTTATTGCAAAATGGCTAGGTATCCACCCGCAGTTACTCATTTTAGATGAGCCAACACGAGGTGTAGATGTTGGAGCGAAAAAAGAAATTTACTCTATTATGAATAAGCTTACTGAGCAAGGCGATGCCGTTATTATGGTATCATCTGAGCTTCCAGAAGTTTTAGGAATGAGTGATCGTGTTCTTGTTATTCATGAAGGAAAAGTCGGCGGCATTTTAGAGAAAGATGAGGCATCACAAGAGTCTATTATGGCACTAGCTACAGGGGGAGAGTAAGGATGGCTAAGAAGGGGAATGTATTACAACAACTCGGTTCTTTAATCGGTTTAGTATTAATTATCGTCGTAATTACAGCTTTAAATCCGGCATTTATTGAGATTCCAAATTTATTTAATATACTGCGTCAAGTATCGATTAATGCGCTTATTGCATTCGGAATGACCTTTGTAATTTTAACAGGGGGTATTGACTTATCGGTAGGTTCTATTTTAGCATTATCAAGTGCACTTGTTGCTGGAATGATGGCAAGTGGCATGGACCCGTTCCTTGCGATGGCAGTTGGATTATTAGCTGGTCTTGTAATGGGAATTGTAAACGGTATCATCATAGCGAAGGGAAAAGTAGCTCCATTTATTGCAACTTTAGCAACAATGACTATTTTTCGTGGGTTGACGCTTGTTTATATGGACGGACGTCCGATCACTGGTCTTGGTGATCATTTAATGTTCCAAATGTTTGGTCGCGGTTATTTTCTAGGTATTCCGGTACCAGCTGTTACAATGATGATCGCTTTCGCAGTACTGTACTTCATTTTGAAGAAAACGACATTTGGTCGCCGTACATTTGCAATTGGTGGAAATGAAGAAGCAGCAGCACTATCAGGTATAAATGTTACGAGAATTAAAGTAATGATTTACGGTCTTTCCGGAATTTTGGCAGCGCTTGCAGGTATTGTCTTAACATCACGACTAGATTCTGCACAGCCAACTGCAGGTACTTCTTATGAATTAGATGCAATTGCAGCAGTTGTATTAGGTGGAACAAGTCTTTCTGGGGGAAGAGGATGGATTATTGGTACATTCATCGGTGTACTTATTATCGGTGTACTAAATAACGGTTTAAATTTATTAGGTGTATCTTCTTTCTTCCAACAAGTTGTAAAAGGACTTGTAATCTTACTAGCTGTATTAATTGATCGCCGAAAAGAAGCGTAATGGAGGGATAGTTCATGAAGAAATGGTTACTTATACTCGTTGCATGTATTATGGTCATTACTGCTGGTTGTTCAATGGAACCACCAGAATGGGCAAAGGATTCTAGCGATAAAGGTCGAAATAAAACTATTAAAGTTGGATTCTCTGTTTCAACTTTAAACAATCCATTTTTTGTGACTTTGAAAAAAGGAGCAGAAAAGCAAGCGAAAGCAAGCGGCATTGAATTGATTGCTGTTGATGCACAAAATGATGCAGCAAAGCAAACGAACGATGTTGAGGATTTAATTCAAAAAGGTGTCGATGTAGTTGTTATTAATCCGACCGATTCAGATGCTGTTGCTTCAGCAGTAAGTGCGGCAAATGCTGCAAATGTTCCTGTTATTACAGTAGACCGCGTTGCAAATTCGGGTAAGGTTGTTTCTCACATTGCATCTAATAATATCGAAGGTGGTCAAATGGCTAGTGATTACATTCGTGAATTAGTTGGCGGGGGAGCAAACGTTGCTGAGTTAGAAGGAATCCCTGGATCTTCTGCTGCTCGTGAGCGTGGGAAAGGATTCCATAACGTAGCTGATAAGTCTTTAAAAGTAGTTGCAAAACAAGCGGCTGATTTTGATAGAGCTAAAGGATTATCTGTTATGGAAAACATTTTACAAGCGAATGGTGATATTAAAGCCGTGTTTGCGCATAACGATGAAATGGCATTAGGGGCACTTGAAGCATTGAAGTCTTCTGGAAAAACAGATGTAGTCGTTGTTGGTTTTGATGCAACAGAAGATGCTGTAAAAGCGGTTAACGATGGGCGTATGGCTGCAACAGTTGCTCAAAAACCGGAATTAATCGGGGAGAAGGCGATGCAAACAGCAAAAGAGATAACACAAGGTAAAAAAGTGGACAAATCTATTCCGATTGAATTAGAGCTTATTAAGAAAAACAAATAAATATAAAATGAAAATCAGGAAGGAAGAATAACAAATGAAATTTTTTATTGATACAGCAAACATTAACGAAATTAAAGAGGCAAATGCATTAGGAGTATTAGCTGGAGTAACGACAAATCCATCACTTGTAGCAAAAGAAGGCGTAGATTTCCACGAGCGTATTCGTGAAATTTGCAACGTTGTAGAAGGACCTGTAAGTGCAGAAGTAATTAGCTTAGAAGCTGATAAAATGATCGAAGAAGGAAAAGAGTTAGCGAAAATTGCTCCAAACGTTGTTGTAAAAGTTCCAATGACAACAGAAGGTTTAAAAGCAGTAAAAGCATTCTCTGACTTAGGAATTCGTACAAACGTTACATTAGTATTCTCAGCAGTTCAAGCATTACTTGCAGCTCGTGCTGGTGCAACATACGTTTCACCATTCTTAGGTCGCTTAGACGATATCGGTCATAACGGTATGGACCTAATCCGTCAAATCGCAGAAATCTTTGCAATTCACGGTATTGAAACAGAAATCATTGCAGCATCTGTACGTCACAGTGTTCACGTAACAGAAGCAGCATTAAACGGTTCACATATTGCAACAATCCCAGCAAACGTAATTGCTTCATTAGTGAAGCACCCATTAACAGATCAAGGAATTGAGAAGTTCTTAGCTGATTGGGAAAAAACACAAGAGAAATAATAGAAAATCGAGAATCCTAGTTTAATTGACTAGGGTTCTTTTTTTATTTAAAAGAATTTTCATGCAATTTTGCATATTGTCTTTTAAATTTGTTATATAAGCTATTTAATATATATCAAATCACTTTTTATTTTTCATATTTCGACATAAAAAGGTAGAGGTTCTGACCAGAAAACTGGAGGGGCATGATTCTATAACAGAAAGCTTAACGTTTATAGAATTATGCCTTTTTATATAGGGAGGGCAGAAAATAGGGATTTCGATTTAAATGCACTCATTTATCTGAATTTTAAGTTTTATAAAAGGAGAGAAATAGAATGAGAAGAAAAACGCCATTTAAAGTGTTGTCATCATTAGCAATTGCGGCAATTATCGGATGCACATCTGTAATGAGTACTCCGCTAGCATACGCAGAAACGCCAGCAAAAGAGAAAGAAAATGTATCTACAACACCAATTGATTACAATTTAATTCAAGAGGATCGTTTAGCGGAAGCGTTGAAAGAAAGGGAACAATTAATCCAGCATCTTCTAAAGAAGAAACGAAAAAAGCTGTAGAAAAGTATATTGAAAAGAAACAAGGCGATCAGGCAAATAAAGAAATTCTTCCAGCGGATACTGCTAAAGAGGCATCTGATTTCGTGAAAAAAGTAAAAGAGAAGAAAATGGAAGAAAAGGAGAAAGTAAAGAAACCTGAAAAAAATGTTAGTCCTGAGCAAAAACCAGAACCAAATAAAAAACAATTGAATGGACAAGTCCCAACTTCTAAAGCAAAGCAAGCGCCATATAAAGGGTCAGTTCGAAATGATAAAGTATTAGTATTACTCGTTGAATTTAGTGATTATAAACATAATAATATTGATCAAACACCAGGGTATATGTATTCCAATGACTTTAGTAGAGAGCATTATCAAAAAATGTTATTTGGTAATGAACCGTACACATTATTTGATGGTTCAAAAGTAAAAACGTTTAAACAATATTATGAAGAGCAGTCTGGTGGAAGTTATACGACAGATGGATATGTAACGGAATGGCTAACTGTTCCAGGAAAAGCGTCTGACTACGGTGCTGATGGTAGTAGTGGTCACGATAATAAAGGACCAAAAGGCGCACGTGATTTAGTGAAAGAAGCTTTACATGCAGCTGCTGAGAAAGGGCTAGATTTATCTCAATTTGATCAATTTGATAGATATGATACAAATGGTGATGGAAATCAAAATGAACCTGATGGTGTAATTGATCATTTAATGGTAATCCATGCTGGCGTTGGTCAAGAAGCTGGTGGCGGTAAATTAGGTGATGATGCAATTTGGTCACATCGTTCAAAATTAGCAATAGATCCAGTAGCGGTTGAAGGTACAAAATCAAAGGTAGATTACTTTGGTGGAAAAGTAGCGGCGCATGATTATACAATTGAACCAGAAGATGGAGCAGTAGGTGTATTTGCGCATGAATTTGGACATGATCTTGGTTTACCAGATGAATATGACACGAAATATACTGGAACTGGTTCACCTGTCGAAGCGTGGTCATTAATGAGTGGAGGTAGTTGGACAGGGAAAATTGCAGGAACAGAGCCAACTAGTTTCTCACCACAAAATAAAGACTTCTTACAAAAGAATATGGGTGGCAACTGGGCAAAAATTTTAGAAGTAGATTACGATAAAATTAAGCGTGGAGTAGGAGTTCCTACATATATTGATCAAAGTGTTACAAAATCCAATCGTCCAGGCGTTGTACGTGTTAACTTACCAGGTAAAAGTGTTGAAACGATTAAACCGGAGTTTGGAAAGCATGCATATTATAGTACAAGAGGAGATGATATGCATACAACACTAGAGACACCATTCTTTGATTTAACAAAAGGAACAAATGCAAAATTCGATTATAAAGCAAATTATGAGTTAGAAGCAGAGTGCGATTTTGTCGAAGTGCATGCAGTAACAGAAGATGGAACGAAAACGTTAATTGATAGACTTGGAGAAAAAGTAGTCCAAGAAGATAAAGATACAACAGATGGAAAATGGATGGATAAATCATATGATTTAAGTCAATTTAAAGGGAAAAAAGTGAAACTGCAATTCGATTATATTACAGATCCGGCTGTAACATATAAAGGTTTCGCGATGGATAATGTAAATGTAACTGTTGATGGACAAGTTGTATTTTCTGATGATACAGAAGGACAGGCTAAAATGAATTTAAATGGTTTTGTTGTTTCTGATGGGACAGAAAAGAAAGCTCATTATTACTACTTAGAGTGGAGAAACTATGCGGGATCAGATAATGGATTAAAAGCAGGAAAAGGTCCAGTGTATAATACAGGTCTTGTCGTTTGGTATGCAGATGATAGCTTCAAAGATAACTGGGTTGGGGTGCATCCAGGTGAAGGATTCCTTGGTGTTGTGGATTCGCATCCAGAGGCATTTGTTGGGAATTTAAACGGAAGACCAACTTACGGTAATACAGGTATGCAAATTGCAGATGCTGCATTTTCATTTGATCAAACACCAGCATGGAGTGCAAATTCATTAACACGTGGACAGTTTAACTATTCTGGATTACAAGGTGTTACAACATTTGATGATTCAAAAGTATATAGTAACAAACAAATTGCAGATGCAGGAAGAAAAGTTCCAAACCTTGGACTTAAATTCCAAGTTGTTGGACAGGCAGAGGATAAATCGGCAGGCGCTGTTTGGATTAAACGTTAATAACATAAAAGCACATTCTTCATATGAAGAGTGTGCTTTTCAATTTGTACAGTAAGTTATTATTTTAGCTTATGTAATACAAGTGTCTGTCCATATGTAGTGTATCAAATTATGTGGGGAAAGGAAATATTTCCGAGGAAATTGTCGAAGTATCGTTGGTATTTATACACTTTTTTTGTAAAAGAAGAACTGCAGTGTTGCCTTTACAGTTCAATTTATTTACATTGTTATTTGGTTAGACACAAAAGTAATATATTAGGAAAAAAAAGACAATGATGGAATTAACCCATCATTGTCTTTTTTACTTTGCTGTTTGCTTTACTTTTTATTTTGCTTCTTACATAAATCATTCCAGCGAATGTTAATAAGAATGCAGTTCCGATAACGAAGCTGACGCTAGGGGATGCCCCGATTGCACCAACTGTAAAGGATCCAGCAACAACTCCTAATGAGAAGAAAGCATAAAACAATCCGAATGCTTTTCCGCGCTTATCATCTGTCGTATTTTCAACAAGTAATGCATTTATCGATGGGAAAAGGATAGCGAATCCAATGCCATAAATCATCATAACGATAAAGAGCATACCTTTTGTTGCGAATAATCCAAGTAAAGATAACGCGAATGCCATTACTGCAATCCCAATTAGCATGAGTTTTGAACGATTAAATCGATCGTAAATACGGTTTGTTGGCAGCAAGAAGAAGAGGATAGCGGTAATACCGAATACACTTAACATCATGCCTGTTGTAGATGCTTTAAGTGCTAATGCCTCAACTTTCACTGGTAGCATATAAGTGACAATTCCTTGTGAAAACATTAGCGTGAAGGCACCAATATATGCTTGCAATAACGGTTCTGATTTCAATAGTTCAATCATATCCTTTTTGTTCATCATTTGTGTTCTTGAAGTATCTTTTCTTGATACGTTATTTGGTAAGAAGAATAGAGATACGATTGTACCAAGGACCATTAAAATAGAAATGGTAATGAACACCAACTCTATACCAGCAGTTGCTTTCATAATTCCACTGAAAGCCGGTCCTACAATTGCCGCTGTTCCAACAGCAGCACCAGATAGGGCCATTGCCTTACCTTGTCTTGCTGAATTTGTTTGTTTTGATAAAAACGTAAAGGCAGCAGGAATTAAAAATCCGTCACTAAAGCCGTGCATAAAGCGCACAACTAATAGTTGTTCACCACTTTGAACAACGGTGTATAACAAGACTATGAAACTCGTAAGTCCCATGCTTATATAAAGTATTTTTTTTGCACCAAATTTATCGACAGCAGCGCCAGCAATAATATTACCGATCATATTAGCGAATGAGTACATACCGACAACTAGCCCAATAATAAGAGGAGATCCTCCAAGACTTTGAGCGAACGTACTCATAATAGGTAATTGTGAAAATGTATCTAGAAACGCTACGATAACAATAAAGTAAATAAAATATTTCAAGCGATATTCACCTCTCCTATGCTATTATGGCATAATGCTAATTTCAACCGCAATGAAATTAGCATTAACAGATGTGGCAAAAAGTACAAAGTGACAAAATATTGAACGTTATTTGTTAAAATTTAGTGGGAATGAGATTGTTTTTTTGAAATATATGGATAGAAGTATTATAATAGATTTGTAAACTTCACCAGGTTAAGTATATACGTAGAGAGGGATGTATAAAATGAAAGCATTACTTTGGCATAATCAACGCGATGTACGAGTAGAAGAAGTACCAGAACCAACTGTAAGACCAGGAGCAGTTAAGATTAAAGTGAAATGGTGTGGTATCTGCGGAACAGACTTGCATGAATATTTAGCAGGACCTATTTTTATTCCAACAGAAGAGCACCCATTAACACACGTAAAAGCACCGGTTATTTTAGGTCATGAGATTAGTGGTGAGGTAGTTGAAATCGGTGAAGGCGTTACTTCTCATAAAGTGGGAGATCGCGTCGTTGTAGAACCAATTTATTCTTGTGGTAAATGTGAAGCTTGTAAACATGGACATTACAATGTTTGTGAACAACTTGTTTTCCACGGTCTTGGCGGAGACGGCGGCGGTTTCTCTGAATATACAGTAGTACCAGAAGATATGGTCCACCATATTCCTGATGAAATGACGTATGAACAAGGTGCACTTGTAGAACCAGCAGCGGTAGCAGTTCATGCAGTACGTCAAAGTAAATTAAAAGAAGGGGAAGCTGTAGCAGTATTTGGTTGTGGTCCAATTGGACTTCTTGTCATTCAAGCAGCTAAAGCAGCAGGAGCAACTCCTGTGATTGCAGTAGAACTTTCTAAAGAACGTCAAGAGTTAGCAAAATTAGCAGGTGCGGATTATGTATTAAATCCAGCTACTCAAGATGTACTAGCAGAAATTCGTAACTTAACAAATGGTTTAGGTGTAAATGTGAGCTTTGAAGTAACAGGTGTCGAAGTAGTACTTCGTCAAGCGATTGAAAGTACAAGCTTTGAAGGACAAACTGTAATTGTTAGTGTGTGGGAAAAAGATGCGACAATTACGCCAAACAACCTTGTACTAAAAGAAAAAGAAGTTATCGGTATTCTTGGATACCGTCATATCTTCCCAGCTGTTATTAAATTAATTAGCTCTGGCCAAATTCAAGCAGAGAAATTAATTACGAAAAAAATCACAGTGGATCAAGTTGTTGAAGAAGGATTTGAAGCACTTGTAAAAGATAAAACACAAGTGAAAATTCTTGTTTCACCTAAATAATAGAGAATAGTAAAAAGTAGCTCTTTTCTAGAAATAGAAGAGGGCTACTTTTTTTCTATACAGAAAGGTGATAGACTTTCCTTTAACTACAGGTATTTTGTTTGGAAGGGGAAGTCTAATGCTTTCATTTATGTTGACATTGAAACGAATGCTAAAAGCTTGTTTACGAGCGTGGAAAGATAAAGAATTTCAAGTATTATTCGTATTAACATTTTTAACATTAACATCTGGTACGATTTTTTATAGTACAGTTGAAGGATTACGTCCTCTTGACGCTTTATATTTTAGTGTAGTCACGTTGACGACTGTCGGTGATGGGAATTTTAGTCCGCAAACTGATTTCGGAAAGGTATTTACAATCTTATACATATTTATTGGGATTGGATTAGTGTTTGGATTTATTCATAAGTTGGCAGTTAATGTACAACTGCCAAGTATATTATCGAATAGAAAAAAAGAGTAAAGCATGTGGATGCTTTACTCTTTTTTTACATTAGTTTAGACAATCATTCGTAGTAGCTTAACAATACTTTACTACAATATAAGTGCATTCATTATATTCACTATGTATAAAGTTATAATGATATGAACATTTGCATATTTTAATTTATTGATAGAAATTTCATGAAAGGTGGGATATTCTAGTCATAGGTTAACCGGAGGATATCATAGGATCCTAACAAAAAGTTTACAATAATTCAATTATAAAATGGAGGATTTCAGATGAAAAAGAAAGTACTTGCTTTAGCAGCAGCTATTACATTAGTAGCGCCGTTACAAAGTGTTGCATTTGCTCATGAAAACGATGGGGGAAGTAAAATAAAAATAGTTCATCGCTGGTCTGCTGAAGATAAACATAAAGAAGGCGTAAACTCTCATTTATGGATTGTAAACCGTGCCATTGATATTATGTCTCGCAATACAACACTTGTAAAACAGGATCGAGTTGCACAATTAAATGAATGGCGTACGGAATTAGAAAATGGTATTTATGCTGCTGACTATGAAAATCCTTATTATGATAATAGCACATTTGCTTCACATTTCTATGATCCAGACAATGGAAAAACATATATTCCATTTGCAAAGCAGGCAAAAGAAACTGGCGCTAAATATTTTAAATTAGCTGGTGAATCATATAAAAATAAAGATATGAAACAAGCATTCTTCTATTTAGGATTATCTCTTCATTATTTAGGAGATGTAAACCAACCGATGCATGCGGCAAACTTTACAAATCTTTCGTACCCACAAGGATTCCATTCTAAATATGAAAACTTTGTAGATACGATAAAAGATAATTATAAAGTAACGGATGGAAATGGATATTGGAACTGGAAAGGTACAAATCCAGAAGAGTGGATTCACGGAGCGGCAGTAGCAGCGAAACAAGATTACGCTGGCATTGTAAATGATAATACGAAAGATTGGTTCGTAAAAGCAGCTGTATCACAAGAATATGCAGATAAATGGCGCGCTGAAGTTACACCAATGACAGGTAAGCGATTAATGGATGCACAACGTGTTACTGCCGGATACATTCAGCTTTGGTTTGATACGTACGGAGATCGTTAAGTATTAAAAAAAAGGTCAAATCTCACAATAGAGTATTTGGCCTTTTTACAACTAATACATGGAGGTATGAAGCGTGAAAGGAAAATTGCTAAAAGGTGTACTTAGCTTTGGGATTGGTTTAGGAGTTTTATACGGAGGATCTTCAGCTCAAGCAGAAACGTCTACAAATCAAAATAATACTTTGAAAGTGATGACACATAATGTGTACATGCTATCAACAAATTTATATCCGAACTGGGGACAAAGTGAGCGTGCTGATTTAATTGGGGCGGCAGATTATATAAAGAATCAAGACGTTGTTATATTAAATGAAGTGTTTGATAATAGCGCATCAGATCGTTTGTTAGGGAATTTGAAGAAAGAATATCCAAATCAAACAGCGGTATTAGGTCGTAGTAACGGAAATGTATGGGATAAAACGTTAGGTAGCTATTCATCTTCAACTCCTGAAGATGGGGGCGTTGCAATCGTGAGTAAATGGCCAATCGTTGAAAAGATTCAATATGTATTTGCAAAAGGATGCGGGCCAGATAATTTATCAAATAAAGGATTTGTATACACAAAAATTAAGAAGAATGATCGTTTCGTTCATGTAATCGGGACGCATTTGCAGGCTGAAGATAGTATGTGCGGAAAAACTTCACCTGCATCTGTACGTACAAATCAGTTAAAAGAAATTCAAGACTTTATTAAAAATAAGAATATACCAAATGACGAGTACGTCCTATTTGGTGGTGATATGAACGTGAATAAAATAAATGCAGAGAACAATAGTGACTCAGAGTACGCATCCATGTTCAAAACATTGCACGCTTCTATTCCATCTTATACGGGACATACAGCAACTTGGGATGCGACGACAAACAGTATAGCAAAATATAATTTCCCTGATAGCCCTGCCGAGTATTTAGATTATATTATTGCAAGTAAGGACCATGCGAATCCGTCATTTATAGAGAATAAAGTATTACAACCGAAATCTCCACAGTGGACTGTTACATCATGGCTTAAAAAATATACATATAATGATTACTCTGATCATTATCCAGTAGAGGCAACTATTTCTATGAAATAGTCCTAAAAAAGTTTCTTCTTAATAGGAAGAAACTTTTTTATTTTGTAGAGGAAATTTCAACTTTCTTTCCAATATGTATAAGACATATTGAAAAGAGGAGAGAAAAATGTGGATCGAGGAATTTTTAAAGAAGTTCCATTACCGTGTGCATTTTTGGATGAAGTAGCTTTAGATAAAAATATTCAATCGGTTATGGAATTAAGTGGAAACAAGAAGATTCGTATAGCGAGTAAATCGCTACGTTCTGTTCCGGTTATGCAAAAGATTTTAGCTACAAATGATCGATTTCAAGGTATTATGTGTTTTTCACCTAGAGAGGCTTTGTTTTTAATTGAACAAGGATTCAATGATTTATTGCTCGGATATCCTGCTTATGATAAAAGGGCTTTACATGAAATAAGTTTGCTAACAAAGCAAGGCCTCATTATAACTTGTATGGTGGATTGTGAAGACCATATTGTTTATTTAGAAAAAATTGCTGAGGAGTCTAAAGGGTGTTTTCGTGTTTGTTTGGATATTGATATGAGTAGTCGTTTTTTTCAATTTCATTTTGGGGTAAACAGATCACCGGTAAAAGATGTGCAAGGTGCTTTGAAAATAGTAAAAAGGGTAAAAGAATCATCATTTTTAATACTAGATGGGGTAATGGGATATGAAGCTCAAATTGCTGGGGTAGGAGATCACATACCGAATCAAAGAGTGAAAAGTAAAGTAATTTCGTATTTAAAGAAGAAGTCAGTGTTAGAAGTTAAAGAAAGAAGAGGACATATCGTAAAAGAAATACAAAATCTAGGTATTGAACTAAGGTTTGTAAATGGGGGAGGCACAGGAAGTATAAAAACAACTGAGCAAGATAATTCAGTTTCAGAGATTACAATAGGTTCTGCTTTTTATGCCCCGAAGCTGTTCGATTATTATAAAGAGGTGCAATTTCATCCAGCCGTCGGATTTGCTTTACCAGTTGTGCGTAAACCAGCCCCGTTTATTTACACTTGTTTAGGTGGTGGATATATTGCCTCAGGTGCAATCGGGAAAGATAAAGAACCTGAGATTTGGAGACCAAATGGTGCCAAACTATTAGCTTTAGAAGGCGCTGGCGAAGTGCAAACACCGATTTTTTATAACGGTGAGGAACGAGTAGAGATAGGAGATTCTATCTTGTTTCGCCATAGTAAAGCTGGAGAATTATGTGAGCGTTTTCCTTTTTTATATCGTGTGAAAGAAGGAGAGATTGTTGGGGAGTATTCAACATATCGGGGGGATGGCCAATGCTTTCTATAAAGGGACAAAAATGGAGAAATTGGACAGGGAATGTAGAAGGAACGCCGCATTATACGATGTATCCAGAAAGTATACAAGATGTAGTAGAAGTTGTAGGGCTTGCTCGAAAAAAAGGGAAGAAAATTCGTGTTGTCGGTTCAGGACACTCGTTTACACCTCTTGTGCAAACGGAAGAAATTTTAGTTTCTTTAGATGAATTGAAAGGTATTTTGGATATGGATGCAGAGAAGATGGTTGCCGAAGTATGGGCAGGAACAAAGCTACATGATTTAGGGAAGTTACTTGAAGAAAAAGGTTATGCACAAGAAAATTTAGGGGATATTGATTCGCAATCGATTGCAGGAGCGATTAGTACAGGGACTCATGGAACGGGTATTACCTTTGGAAGTTTATCAACACAAGTTATAGAGATTACCGCAGTTTTATCTACAGGCGAGAGTATAGTTTGTTCGGAAACTGAGAATGTGGAATATTGGAGAGCCTTTCAGTTGTCGCTAGGAATGTTAGGTATCATTGTAAAAATAAAATTGAAGGTTATTCCAGCCTATTCACTCGTTTATAAAAGTGAAAAACAGTCATTATCTACTGTAATGAACAAGCTAGAAGAATATAAGAAGAATCGCCATTTTGAATTTTTTGTTTTTCCTTATTCAGATGAAGTACAAGTGAAATTTACAAATGAAACAACGGGTAAAAAAAGTGACTTGAAATGGTATAAACTAAAGGTAGAGTTGCTTGAAAATAAGATGTTCTCTTTGTTATCTAAAGGATGTAAATGGTTTCCTTCTATAAGTAAAGGTGTAAGTCGATTATCGGCTAAAGCTGTACCGAATACAAAAATAATTGGTCCGAGTTATGAAGTATTTGCTACATCGCGTGCGGTTCCATTTTATGAAATGGAGTATAGTGTTCCTTCAAAGTATATGCGGGCTGTTGTAGAAGATATTTCAAACCTTATTGAAAAGAAAAAGTATAAAGTGCACTTCCCAATTGAATGCCGTTATGTGAAAAGGGATGATATATGGCTCAGTCCAGCGTACGGAAGGGATTCAGCGTATATTGCCGTTCATATGTATAAAGGTATGAAGTATGCTGCTTATTTTGGTGAGGTGGAGAAAATTTTTCTAAAGTATGAAGGGCGCCCGCATTGGGGGAAAATGCATACGTTAACGTACGAAAAATTACAAAATATATATCCAGAAATGCATTCGTTTCTAAAGGCGAGAAAGTTACTAGATGAAGCAGAAATGTTTTCAAACCCTTACACAGAAAAATTATTTACGATTATGAAAAAAAGCTGACAAAGTATTACTTGTCAGCTTTTTTTAGTATAATCGCATTTCTTGTTTGACTAATGCGCTCGTAAAATAGTAACTTATCACGACTAAATACATGTAATAAAACATGAATAATAAATAGACCGTTAATTACAAATTGGAATAATAGTATAACTAGTAATACTAAAGGCTCTGTATGATTTAAGATAGAGCTACTCGAAAGAATATAATTGATTCCGCCTAAAATGAAATAGAATATCCCGTAACGAATGAATAATTCTTTTAGTGTAATACGCTCAGCTTGTCCTTTAATGTAAATCCGAAGCAACGCTTTTCCTATTGTTCTTCCATTCGTAAAGTATGGAATGATAATAAAGTAAATTAAGATTGAACATGTAATGAAAAGGAGTTCGTATACATTTGTATAAGATTGGATGTTAGCGATAAATAGTGAATTTCCTTTATTTTTAATGAAAGGTACAACGATAGATAAGAAAATCCAATCAATTTGCATAGCGATGAGACGACGAATGAATCCGACTGGTTTCGTTTCTAAATCAATATGAATATCTAATTCGCTTGTTTTCGGAAGGAAGTACGTAAAGATTGGTGCAATGATAAAACCAATTACGCCGCCTAGCGTGTTTAAAAACAGATCGTCAATATCAAATAAGCGGTATGCACAATTATAAATACCATATAATCCAGTTACTTGTGTTAATTCAAAGAATAGTGAAAGACAAAAAGAAATACACACTGTTTGTAAGAAGCTACGTCGGAAATAATAACGTAAGTACATACCGAACGGAACGGTTAGTAAAACGTTAAAAGCGACTTGTAAAAACGCAGATTCCTTTAATAAATAGAAGTACGTAGCTGGCTTCGTTAAAATCGCCGAGGTATGATTACTAATCTCTTGTATGAAATAAAATGGCGAGAGTTGCAAATGTTGCGTATTAGCCGGTTGTAGGCTACAAGTATCATACGTTTGTGGTAATGGCAAAATCACAAGAAAATAGGCATTTAATAAGTAAAGTAATAATGAATATAAAATAAATGAACGCCATTTATTTAAATAACCGTATTTACGATAATTAAATATTAAAAAAGGGATTAATAGAAACATTGCTAAAATAGGAAATAAAATAAATGCTGTTTTTATTGGAAATAAATATGCAGTCAAAATGAAGCTCCTTTCAATGAAAATTCGTTTATCATTATAACGTTAAAAGAACCTGAAAACAAAATTAAAATATTTCGAAATAGAAAAAATTTCAAATTTAAACGGGATTAAGTTATAATAAATTTAATATAAGGATATAGTGATTATTATAAGTTGAGAGAGGGTACAAGATATGCGATATGAGCTTTTTTCTGTAAGTGGGGATCATATTACAACTTTTGAAAGTGCATGGCGTTTTCAGGAGGGAGAACAGATTTTTGTTCATGATGATCAAACAAAACGAAATTTTATTATTATCCGCCTAACGCATGATGTATTTCAACAAAATAAACATGTTATTCGTTTGTATTGTCAAGAAAAGAAAGTATACGCATAAAAGGGACCCCTCTTACTGTACAGAAAGAGGGGCTTTATCATTATAAAGATATAAAAAAGCGAGTCATCCTAGTTTAATAGAATGACTCGTTTTTCGCTTTGTAAGTTTCACTTTATAAGAAAATAAGAGTAAGTACACCTACGATAATACAATAGAAAGAGAAATATTTTAAATTTCCTTTTGCCATAATGTTCATAAACCATTTTAATGAAATGTACGTCATGATAAATGTTGCGATAAACGCAACGATATATGGCACGAATAATGTGTCTAGATTTGGATCTTTTGCAATGTCTGTAATACTTAGTAATAAACCACCTAAGCTAACAGGGATATATAGTAAGAATGAGAAACGAAGAGCTGTTTCTTGCTTCATACCAAGTAACATCGCTGCGACGATTGTTGCACCTGATCGGCTTATTCCAGGAATTAATGCGCAAGCTTGTGCTAATCCGACAATAATTGCATCTTTCATAGAAAGATCGCCATCATTTTTACGTCCACGTAAGTTTCTAATAATCCAAAGGCCGACAGCAGTAATAAGAAGGGAAATCCCAACCATTTTCACACCTTTTAAGTACTGGTCGATGTAATCTTTAAATAAAACACCGATAACACCTGCTGGAATGGTCGCAATAACAAGGTAAATTATAAAGAAGAAATCTGATTTTGCGTCCTCTGCTCTTGTAAAGATATAAGATAGACCATTCTTCGTTAGACGAATTAAATCATTTCTATAAATAAGTAATACAGCTAATAATGAAGCTGAATTAACAAGTAGTTCGAAGCTGAACCCTTCTATTTTTAGTCCTAGCAAATGTTGTGCTAAAACGAGGTGACCACTTGAAGAAATCGGAATTGGTTCTGTTAGCCCTTGGAACAGACCGAGAATTAAATATTTTAAAATGTAGTGAAATTGTTCCATAATAACCTCCTTGTTTATTAGTCGAAAGAAACAACTTGTCCATTATAACAAAGATACGGATGAATATTGAGAAGAAATAAATATTCGAAATATAATAAAAATCCCTTATAAAAGTATAAGGGATTTTTATTATTAATGAGAAACTACTGTTTCTTCAAGACTTTTCGTTAATTGAACATCGACTTTCTCAGCATCATGAATGTGATTCATAATAGTAGTATTTAACTTTTGGAACATTTGTTGTGTATTAGCGAATTCACGTAATATATCATCATTACAAGATTTTTGGTTTTCGATAGCTTTAATAACATTGGTAGCACCGTTTTGTAACGTTTGAATCATAATTAAAATATTTTCGATTCTAGCGTTTGTATCGGCACTCATTTCTACACCTTCATCGACTAAATGTAAATTATCTTTTGTGTTATCGTATGCTTTTTCAATTTCTTCTTGAATTTTTTTCGTTAAGTTGCCTATGTTTTTTGTACTTTCCGCTGTACTTTCTGCTAGTTTTCTTACTTCATTAGCAACGACAGCGAATCCTTTACCGTGCTCTCCAGCACGAGCAGCTTCAATACTCGCATTTAAAGCAAGTAAATTTGTTTGTGCTGCAATGTTTTGAATGACTTCTACAATTTGCTCGATTTCTTTTGAACGTTCACTTAAATGATTCATACTGTTAGACGTACGCTGAGATTGTTCACCTAATTTGTTAATTACAATAAGTAAACGGTGAACAGATTCTTTACCTTCATTAGAACAGTCAATAATTTCTTCAATAGATTGAATTAAGCTTTGTTCTTTTTGTAACATTTCGTTATTCAATTCATTGGAATGTGTCGTGCGCGTTGAAACATTTTCGAAACATAAGTTTAATTGTTGAACTAAATTTTGAAGTGTATGGTGCTGGCTATTTACAAGTTTATGTTCTTGAACAACGCTTTGTACACGATCGTGGATAGAAGAAATAGTCTCTTGTTGTTCGATATCCTTTTGTTTTAATTCTGCTTCTAGTTCTTGTATACGACTTTCTAATTGATCAATTTTATGTTGGAGTGATTTCTTTTGAGTAAACATATATTTATTTCAACCGCCTTTAGAAGTTATATTTTCTCTATATTTGGATTTTAGCATCTTTTATAATTTTTAAATATAGGAATTGTTAAATATTTAAGAATCTATTACATTTTATGCATAATTCCCTTTTTTTTGTCATGAAAAATAAACTGTATTTAATGGTATTGTAAACAAACTGTAAAATAAATCATGTATAACTGTATAAGAAGGGAGTCGGATTATGAACTATTTTAAGCGAATCAGTAGTCTAGTATTAGCAGGAATTATAGGTCTTTCTAGTACAGTCGCTGTTAAAGCAGAGTCAAACGACGAGAAACTTAACAACATGCAACAGCAATTGCAGCAAAACGATGCAGAAATGCAAAAGAAAGAGCAAGAGAAGCAAGCTGTTAATAAAGAAATTAAAGGTATCGAAAACGAACTACATAATTTAAATAATACAATTGCAAAAAATAAAGAGGATCAAGCTGCTATTCAACGTAAAATCGATGAAACACATAAGCAGATTGAGCAAAAAAAGAATGAAATTGTCGTTTTAGAGGATAAAGTCCTTGCTCGTAAGGATATTATGAGAAAACGTATGGTTTCTGTTCAAAACAGTTCAAATACGAGTTTAGTAGTAGAAGTTGTAGTAGAGTCAAAAAACTTTGCAGATTTCTTACAACGTATGAACGCAGTTTCTACTATTCTAGAAGCTGATAAAGAAATTTTACGTCTACAAGAACAAGATCTTCGTCAAATTGAAGAAGATAAGAAAACAATTGATGAAAAAGAAGCATCTTTAGTAGTAGACAAACAAAAATTAGCAAAAGCACAAGCTGAGTTGCAAGATAACTTGAAAAAGCGTCAAGCTAACTTACAAACAGTTCAAGATAAATATAATCAGGTTGCAAGCCAACTTAATTTAGCAGCAGAAGAGAAAGCTAAAATTGAGTCAAATATGAAGGCAGTGCAAGAAACAATTGCTCGTGAGCAAGAAGCAGCAAGAATTGCAGCAGAAGAGCGTGCGAAAGCAGAAGCAGCTGCAAAGGCTGAGCAAGAAGCTTTAGCTAAGGCACAGGCGGAAGTTGCTGAAAAGAAAAAGCAAGAACAAGCTAGTAAACCAGCTAGTAAACCAGCCGAACCTGTTGCTAATAATAATTCGAAGGTAGAACCTGCACAACCTTCTAAGCCAACTGCTGGTGGAAAAGAACTTTATGTACATGCAACAGCTTATACAGCAGACCCAGCTGAAAATGGTTATGCAGCAGGTCAACAAGTATATTCTGCATGGGGAGGCTATAATTTAACTGCAAACCCAGGAATGAAATTAATTGCGGTGGATCCATCTGTTATTCCATTAGGATCTACTGTAAATGTTGAAGGCTATGGAATTGCAATTGCAGCAGATACTGGTGGCGCGATTAAAGGTCACAAAATCGATGTTTTAATGCCGGATAAAGCTTCGTCTAGTAATTGGGGCAGAAAAAATGTTAAAGTTACAATTTTAAACTAAAACGTAATCCAACTTTACAAAACGTAAAGTTGGATTTTTTGTGAAAATAATGTTAAGTTGAGTTTACATTTTGTTAAGGAAAGCATACAATGAAATTAAGAGGTGGTAAATTTGTCCATTTTAAATAGAGTGAAGGAATTAAGAGCTCGATTTAATTTTTCGCAAAGTGTATTAGCAGAAAAGGTTGGAGTAACGAGACAAACAATCGCTGCAATTGAAAAAGGTGATTATGTTCCTTCATTGTTATTAGCACTTACGATTTGTGATGTATTCGAGTTAAAGATGGAAGATGTGTTTGTTTTAAATAAGGAGGGGGAAGAGGATGAATAGACTCGTATTTTCTTATATGCTAAATGTACTTTTAATGGTATTAGCAGGTTGGGCGTTTATTGAGTTGTATTATTTTACTATTGAAGTCGCTAATTTTATTCAAACGGAGAGAGTACCATCTGAAATTTCACTGAGTTTAATGCCGCTAGTATTACTTTTAATATTTGGTATTGTATCGACTGTTCTTTATAAAATTCAAAAGAAAAAATATAAAGAGCTCTCGTATTGGATGTTTCCACTATTATTTCCTCAAGAGGATGAGCGAGAAAAGGCAATTACAGAAAAGGCTTGTCGTACTACATTTATGTCACTATGGTACGTGCTGCCTTGTGCGGTTGGTTTTTTAACTCTTTCTCCAATTGCTAATCTATATGTTCCTGCATATCCAATATATATTGCATTTAGTATTTTCTTTATTCAAATGACGATTTTTCACGTATCCTTATATCGAAATAAAATCGCTTAAAAAGAAACCTTCTTGCACGTGCGAGAAGGTTTCTTTTTAGCTTATACTTGTACATATAGCAATATTATCTTATCATTTTATATAGAGTAAGATTTTGTAAGGGAAAGGAATTGTATATGAATAAGCAAAGAATTTATAGTATAGTAGCAATCCTTCTATTTGTTGTAGGTGGTGTGTTAATCGGAAAGCCATTTTATGATGGATATCAGGCTGAAAAGAAACAGACTGAAAATGTACAGGCTGTTCAAAAAATGGATTATGAAAAACATGAGACGGAATTTGTAGATGCTTCGAAAATTGATCAACCAGACTTGGCAGAAGTAGCGACTGCATCATTAGATAAGAAACAAGTAATTGGTCGTATTTCGATCCCGAGTGTTTCATTAGAACTTCCTGTTTTAAAATCTTCTACTGAGAAAAACCTATTATCAGGTGCAGCAACAGTAAAAGAAAATCAAGTAATGGGAAAAGGGAACTATGCATTAGCAGGACATAACATGTCTAAAAAAGGTGTTTTATTTAGTGATGTAGCCTCTTTAAAAAAAGGCGACAAAATTTATTTGTATGATAATGAAAATGAATATGAATATGCGGTTACTGGTGTATCTGAAGTAACTCCTGATAAGTGGGAAGTTGTAGAGGATCATGGGAAAGATGAGATAACGCTTATTACATGTGTATCTGTGAAAGATAATTCTAAACGTTACGTTGTTGCTGGTGATTTAGTAGGAACGAAGGCGAAGAAATAAAAAAGATGAGGGGAATCCCTCATCTTTTTTTAATCCATCCATTTCACTAATCTCTTAGAAATTAGTAATAAAACACAACCTAATACAATTGCTACAGCTCCGATTACTGTAAATACTTCAGCATATCCAAGTGAAGTTGTGAAGCTTGCAAGTTGTCCGCCTAAAATGTTAGCAATTCCTGAGCTTGCTAACCATACTCCCATTAATAAAGAAGCAAGTTTTACTGGGGCAAGTGCACTAACCATTGATAGTCCAACAGGTGATAAGAATAGCTCACCTAACGTATGGAAAAGATACGTAAAGACGATAAATAGTAAGTTTGCTTTTTCTGTAATGTTATGTTCATCACTACCTGTTTTTAATGTAGCGATAACGAGAATGATATAACCGATACCAAGCAAGATCATACCAAGTCCCATTTTAGTTGGGATTTTTAAATCCCCGCGCTTGCGAGTTGCAAGTTTTGCCCATAATGCTGAAATGACTGGAGCAAGTAAAATAATAAATAATGGATTGACCGATTGGAACCAAGATGTTGGAACTTCCCATCCGAACACAGAGCGGTCTACAAATTTGTTTGTATATAATGTTAATGAGCTACCAGCTTGTTCAAAGCCAGCCCAGAAGAAGACAACGAAGCATGTTAAAATGACGATAACTGCGGTACGTTGTTTTTCTTTTTTTGTTAACGGTGTATCTCCTACTGATGGTTGTCCATCTGTTGTTTGCAAATCACGAGTTGGTTTTTTACCGATATCACCAAGGAAGCGATTTGATAATGTTGTAAATAAAATTTGTCCAATGATCATTCCAATTGAAGCGGCTAAGAAACCGTAACGGAATCCGTAATGTACAACGCCATCAACTGTTGTTTTGAATAAATTTTCTGATAAAAAACCACAAACGAGTGGAGCTAAAAATGATCCGACGTTAATACCCATATAGAAAATGGTAAATGCACTATCACGTTTTGGATCGTTCTCTTCGTATAATTCCCCAACCAGTGTAGAGATGTTCGGTTTGAAGAATCCGTTACCGATAATAATAAGCGCTAATCCGAGGTATAGGCCGGCTTGGTTTTGCATGGCAAATAGTGTAAGGTTACCAATTGCCATTGTTATACCACCAATTGTGATCGCTTTTCGTCTACCTAGGAACCGGTCTGTTAAGTATCCACCAATCATTGGTGTGAAATAACAGGCTCCAGTGTAAAATCCGTAAATGGATAGTGCCCACGCAGGACTAAACCCAAGACCACCGCTTACTAAAGCTGTCGTTAAATATAATGTTAATAATCCTCGTAATCCATAGTAACTAAATCTTTCCCACATTTCTGTAAAGAAGAGTAAGTATAAACCTGGAGGATGTTTCTTTTTTCTTTGTTGTTCTCTTTCTAGTTGTATCGCTGATTCCATGTTATTTTCCTCCTGACACAAACAAAAACAAAGTTAATAATTTTGTACATTTAATATTTTACCTTATTAACTATTATAAGTCAATAAAGGTTGATTTTTCAGAAGAAATTGGAAAAGAGGGATAGCTATAGAATGGGTGTTTCTTTTATGTTAGACTATGGACTATGTTTTCTTTGTTAGGAAGCGAATTATTGCACTTTTTTATATGTGAAATTGATTTCATAAAAGATGAAATTAAAGAAGGAGAAACAAATGAAATTGTTACAGAAAAAAGAAATTTTACTGATTAGCCTTATGTTATTCTCGATGTTCTTTGGAGCGGGGAATCTTATATTCCCACCTTTCCTTGGGTATGAAGCAGGAGAACATGTGTGGATTTCATTAATAGGATTTATTATATCAGCAACAGGTCTTCCTATATTGGGTGTTATCGCTATTGCGAAAGCGGGAAGCTTTCAAACGTTAGCGGGGAGGGTTCATTCTTCATTCGCCATTATTTTCCCATGTATCGTGTATTTATTTATTGGACCAGGTCTTGGTATACCACGTGCAGGAAGTTTAGCTTTTGAAATGGGACCAGGTCAGTTCTTCACAGAATCGGGAAGTGTAGTTTTATTATGTTACACGGTTATTTTCTTTAGTATTGTGTACTGGTTAAGTTTATCACCGTCTAAATTAATGGGGTTGTTCGGAAAAGTTTTAACACCGTTATTATTAGGGATGATTGCCCTTATTTTTATAAAGAGTATGTTTACATCAGTAGGCAGTGTGAAAGAGGCTGCTGGAAACTATGGACAAGCTCCTATGTTCCAAGGCTTTTTAGATGGATATTTAACAATGGATGCGCTAGCCGCTTTAATTTTTGGGATTGTTATTGCAAATGCTCTTCGTGCAAAAGGTGTTGAAGATGATAAAGGTTTAGCGAAATATATGAGTATTGCTGGAATTGGTGCAGGACTATTATTATCTATTATTTATGTCATACTTGGATATGTTGGTTCAATTAGCGGTTCGTTAGGTACATTTGATAATGGGGCGAACGTGTTAGCGCAAGTTATGACTACATTATTTGGACAAGGCGGAGTCGTTTTATTAGGTCTTATTTTTACGATCGCTTGTTTATGCGTTTCAATCGGGCTTGTTACATCTTGTAGTCAATTTTTCGCAAGTGCATTTCCGAAAGTAGCGTATAAAGTTTGGGCATTTATATTAAGTTTTGCTAGTATGATTTTAGCTAATTTAGGATTAACACAAATTTTAAAAGTATCAGTACCGATTCTTGGATTTATTTATCCAGTTGCATTAACACTCATTATTCTAGGGTTATTCCATAAATATATTGGAAAGTATGCATACGTATATGCAGTAGCTGTTGGGATTGTAGCGGTATTTAGTGCAATCGATATTTTCAATAAAAATGTAATGATGAATCAGTGGACGTCAATATTGAAATACATTCCGTTTTATACAGAAGGTGTTGGATGGATTGTTCCAGCTATTATAGGTGTTTGTATTGGTGTCATCGTTAGTGTTGTTCTAAATAAGAATAAATGAGTAAAAAGGTGTTTTCCTATTTCGGAAGATACCTTTCTTTTTTTAGGAAAAATAGTATTGAAAATGAATAGACTAAGAGTATGATAAAGATAATTGGTAATATATAGATTTTGAATGAATGGTGAGGGGGGAGCGTATGAAGGAGGATTTAAATAAGAAAATAGAAGCGCTCGAAACGGCAATTGAAACAATTCAAGAAGCGCTTTTTGAATTGAAAGCAAAACAAAGAGAAATAGAAGTAGAAAATGCTCAGCAACATGTTAGTAAAGAAAAGAAAGAATATATTGAAACGGTAATGGAGGAAAAGCAAAAAGAAGAAGTAGTTACAATAAAGGAGCCCGTGCAAGAACGTGAGGTAAAACAAGTAGATATATCTGCATTTAAACCAGAACCATTTAATATTATTAAGTTTTGCCAAACTTGGTTGCCACGTATATTTGTCGGCATTATGTTACTTGGAGTAATCTGGTTATTTAAAGCAGGGGTAGATGCTGGATTATTAACACCTGTAATACGAATTGTGTTTGGTATTGTCCTATC
Source organism: Bacillus sp. EE-W1 (assembly GCF_009760835.1). Classification (NCBI taxonomy): domain Bacteria; kingdom Bacillati; phylum Bacillota; class Bacilli; order Caryophanales; family Bacillaceae; genus Bacillus; species Bacillus sp. EE-W1. Next base: position 62,271 of record NZ_WIPE01000032.1, read on the forward strand.
AATCGGTTTTTATTATATAGGTGATATTCAAATTAAACGAGAGCGGCAAGCGTTGGGTTTAGTATTAGCAGGAGGAAGTATTACGGGTATAGTTTTAACGACATTTGCGGCGCATTATTTATATGGATTTATTCCAGCAAGTGTTGCGTTTGTATGTAATATTGCATGGGTCATTTTAGGTATTTATGTAGCGAAGAGGTATCAATCGGAATATCTTACTATATTCGTAGCCGTAGGAGCGTTCTTCGTGCCATTCTTATTAAATAGTACGACTCCTAATCCTTATATTTTCTTTGGATATGAGACGATACTAACACTTAGCTTATTATGGTATGCGTTGAAAAATCGTTATCAGTATTTATATATGATTTCTTATGCTGTTGCTGCTATTGTCCTTTTTGTTTTCTTTGCTATTATGTCAATGTTAGTAGAGGATTTGCAAATACAGTTAACGGTTGTTTATGGTTTGATTCACTTACTATTATTTTGGCATATGTTTACGGAGAGAAGTTTTATATTAGAGCCACGCTTGGCGATATTTAGTGCGAATGCAGTTCTCTTTATATTAGCCATTTCAAAAATACCTGAATTTACAACATGGGGATTAATGATTAGTGCACTCGTGCACGCTACTATGTTTGTGTTTGAATATAGGAAGAATAGACATTCTACATTTACAAATCTTTTATTTGGTTTCGCAATGGGTGCATTTAGTTTAGCGATTTTATATGAGTATAGTTTAGTAAATGCAGCGATTGTATTATTATTGCAAGGTTTCCTCGGTATGGTGACTGCTATTAAAGTAAAACAACAGGTGAAATTGTATGTTAGTGCGACGATTTACGCGATTGGAATGATACAAACTATTTTTAGTCCGTTTGATCATTTCATTTCAGCTGGGTTTGTTGCCCATATTATTTTAATAGGTACATTTTATTACTGCATGAAACAAGCGAAAGATGTGTTAAGGAGCTTCGGAAAATATGTTTATTCTATAACGCTCTATTGGTTTATGGTTATCGTATTTATTGCAATTACTAGAGTCGGTGAAGTGCTGTCTACAGATGGAAGTATAATAAGCGTATCTGTATCGTTATTATGGATGGTATATGCATTATTTGCCGTTTGGCTTGGACGGAATAAAAATATGAATGAAATATTGTATGCCGGCTTAGTCGTGTTAGTCGTAACGATAGGGAAGCTATTCCTTCTGGACTTACCAGAAGTATCGATGATGATCAGGGCTGTGTTATTCTTAATTGTAGGAAGTATAGGTATCGTTATTTCAAGAATGTTTTTCTCGAAAGAAGAGAAGTGAGAAAAAGGCAATCCGCATGCGGATTGCCTTCTTCATTATTTCTTATCAATTATTACAGTTTCATTGTATTTCGCTGTCGTATTTTGGCGTAGACGAAGAGTTGCTTGTCCAGCAGTATTTGGATTGATTTGTACATTTACAATCTTCTCAGCAGAACCTAAGCTGTTTGTTGTGAAAGAGAATGCACTACTATATCCAAAAGCAGATGGCCAAGAACCATTTGTATTTTGAACTTTTGCTACTTGTGTACCGCCAGTAGTGAATATACCTAAAGAGTAATTAGTGTATGTTGTGTTTGGTAATAAGTTATTTACTTGGATTTTTATTTGGAACACTTCATTGTTTGGTAGAGTGCTAGGGTGTGTAACTACGTAGTCGTTTGCTGTTACAGCACTGTTATAACCGTATGAACCTGGTTTAAAAGTGTTTGTATTAAACCATTGATAACCTGCATTTGGTGCACTCCAAGGTTCAGGTTGTGGCTCAGTTGATAAGCTTGGTTGTTCAAATGTTTGTAAAGTGGTAGGTAAATCAAGTTGTAAACCATTTACTTGATCTAAACTTGTAAATGTTTCTTTATTCGATAGCCAATTTACGATATTTTCTAGTAAGATAGCATCGTTTTCTTCTTTATATCCATCGTAAGTTTTCTTTGTTTGGCCAGAATCTTCACGAACGTATTTTGGCGATGCATCTTCAACTGGAGAAGAATCACCGATAAAGGCAGCTTTTCCAAGCCCTACTTTTGCGATAGCGGCATAAGGCCCCTCTGCAACGCCACCGCCGTTATAAACACCGCTATCAACAGCATTATTCCATTTTGACGGGTTTTCTGGAAGATAAACAAGCCCTTTTGCTAGTTTTGGGTTTGTAATTGCTAGAGTAGAACCTGCATGCATTGCTACAGATGAAACACCTTTTGTAATTCCGAATGATTGTTCAGGTGACACAATATTTTTAGCTGCAACATCACCGATTGCATTGTAGCGGAAGCGAATACCGAAGTTGTCAGATAGCCAATCAGAGCTTTCTACTCCTTGCATAGCTTGTGAATTTACTTCATCACTTGACATTCCTTTTGCAGGGTTATCCCATGCACCGCGTCTATATCCATTAAATACTTCAGAAGAGTCCCAGCGATTTTTATTACGATCTGCATTATAATGGTCAGCGATAAAGAAAATACTACCGCCATTTTTCACGTATTGTAACATAGCATCTTGTTCAGATTTTTTGTAAGGAATATTTGCTTCTGGAACGATAAACACATTGTAGTCTTTTAAATCTTCGTATGTAATTGGTGTTGATTTACGTAGTTCTTTTACATGATAGCCATTTTGAGCAATACCATTTCCGAAATCAGAAAAGCCACCATCAATAACCCAATCAGCGGTTCCGGCAGTTTGACCGTGTGTATTATCGAATAATACTTTTTTCCCATTGTTTTGATTTACAACTTTTGCAGCAATTTCAGGAGCTGGGTCTACAGAGCTTTCTGCATAAGTAGACGGTATGAACGAAGTCCCTATACTTAGTGTAATTGCTGTTGCTAAAGAAAATGTAATCCATTTTTTATTCTTCATAGAAGAATCCCCCTAATAATAAATATATGTGCTTTAATAATGTAATTTATTTTTCTGTAAAAATAAAGACGGAAAACATAAAAAATATTAAAAAATTGTAAAAATAACGTGAATTTTGTTGAGAAATATTTATATAGATTTAAAAACATCCCTTCCAAGTAATAAGGAAGGGATGTTTTGTTTAACTAATTTTTGAATTAGGTGTTTCATCAATTTTATGGAAACCTTTCATGTAATACACGATAGCTAAACCAATAAGCCAAATAGGACCAACAATCAATGCAATTCTTGTATCTTCTGAATACGCCATAATACCTAATACGAGTGCAAGGAAAGCGAGTGAGAAATATGAACTGAATGGATGTAAAGGCATTTTATATGTTAGCTTGTCCTTTTTATCAGTTTGCAAACCTTTACGGAATTTAATTTGAGCGATTAAAATGATCCCCCAAGTCCAAATTGCCCCGAAAGTTGAAATACTAGTCAGCCATGTAAACACTTTTGCGGGCACAAGATAGTTTAATATAACACCAACGAGTAAAACGATAGCTGTTGCTACAATTCCTTGACTCGGAATACCGTTTTTATTTAAACGACCAAATCTTTCAGGTGCTTTCTTTTGCTGAGCTAATGTAAATAGCATACGGCCTGTACTAAATAAACCACCATTACAAGAAGAAAGAGCTGCTGTTAATACGACAAAGTTAATAATCCCTGCTGCTTTTGCGATACCGATTTGCTGGAATGTTAATACGAATGGACTTCCTTTTTCCCCAAGTTCATTCCATGGATAAATTGCCATCATAACGAATAGAGCCCCAACGTAGAACAGTAATATTCTCCAAAATACGTTATCGATTGCTTTTGCGAGTGTTTTTTTCGGATTTTGAGCTTCACCCGCTGTAACACCGATTAATTCAACGCCTAAATAAGCGAATAACACCATTTGCATGGAGAGTAGTAACCCAGAAAAACCATTTGGGAACCAGCCACCATGTGACCAAAGGTTTGAAATACCAGTAGCGATACCACCGTTTCCAAATCCGAATAAAATAATACCAGCTCCAACAATTATCATACAGATAATTGTGACAATTTTGATGAGAGCAAACCAAAATTCAAGTTCTCCAAATACTTTTACGGATAAGAAGTTGAAAGCACTCATTAATAATAGAGCGAGTAAAGCCCAAGTCCAGCGCGGGATATCTGGGAACCAGTATTGCATGTAAATGCCAGCTGCTGTAATTTCAGCCATGCAAGTAACAACCCATAAAAACCAGTAGTTCCAGCCAGTAATATAGCCAGCTAGTGGTCCAAGGTAATCAGAGGCATATTTACTAAAAGAACCGGCAACAGGTTGTTCAATTGCCATTTCTCCGAGTGCTCGCATAATGAAAAAAATAACGAGTCCGGCGATCATATAACCTAGTAGAATAGAAGGGCCAGCTAGCTTAATAGCAGAAGCGGATCCTAAAAATAGTCCAACGCCAATAGCGGAGCCGAGCGACATTAAAGTAATATGTCGTTCTTTTAAACCGCGGTTTAAAGTTTCAGATTTGTTTGTGTGCTGCATAAGAAGAATCCCCCTTGTAGAGTGAACGATATTTGAATGCGTTTGCTAAATATTTAACTATTTCAAATTATAAAACATTTCTATCTGTTATGCTACAAAAATAATCATGATGAACTGTACTACATCTAAACTTGTCAGACTTAAACTTAAAATTCGAACTATTAGCGAATATATTGACTCTTCTTTTTATTGATTGTTAAGATTAAGTATTATATTTTCTCACATACTAGTAAGAAAAGAATATGTGATAATAATTCAGATGTAGGAAGGGTACATAACCATGTTTCAATTACAAAAATATAACACTTCTGTGAAGCAAGAGCTTTTAGCTGGCATCACAACTTTTTTTACATTTGCGTATATTCTTGTCATCAATCCGAAAATATTATCTGATGCAGGTGTACCATTTGATCAAGCTTTTACAGCAACTATTATTGCGACGGTTGTAGGAACGCTATGTATGGCGTTTTTAGCTAACTATCCAATTGTTATTGCTCCAGCTATGGGAATGAATGCGTATTTTGCTTATTCTGTTGTTCAACAGGCAGAGGGGATTACATATGTCATTGCGTTTTCAGCAGTATTTGTAACAGGTATCATTTTTCTTTTATTATCTTTCACTTCATTTAGGCAAAAGCTAATTGTCGCAATTCCTGATAGTTTAAAACATGCAATTGCAGGTGGAATTGGACTATTTATTGCTTTTATTGGATTACGCCTTTCTGGAATTATCGTTGATCATCCATCTAATTTAGTTACGATTGGTGATTTTCATTCTCCAGCCGTTATTTTAACTTTAATTGGTTTAATATTAGCGGCGGTATTAATGGCATTACGTGTGAGCGGTGCATTATTTATTAGTATGATTGTGACAGGAGTTATCGCCTTCTTTACAGGGCAACTGAAGTTTACGGATAAAATTGTTGCGATGCCTCATTTACCAGAGGGAATTATCGTTTCAAACCCAATCAATGCCTTTTCAGATGTAATTGAATACGGATTATATGGTGTTGTATTTTCATTTTTACTTGTACTGTTATTTGATACAACAGGTGCATTACTTGGTTTAATTAAACAAGCGGGTTTAATTACAGATAATACAGAGAAACGTTTTGGTAAAGCGTTTATTGCAGATGCAATTGGTGGGACTACAGGTTCTATCTTTGGAACAAGCCCAACAGCAGCGACGATTGAATCATCAGCTGGTATTGCTGCAGGTGGTAAAACAGGATTAACGGGTATTGTAGTTGTCGGTCTAACGATTATAACGGCATTCTTCAGCCCTGTGATTGCTTCTTTATCAAGTGTAGCCGCTATTACAGCTCCTTCATTAATTATTGTAGGTAGTCTAATGGCGCAAAGTCTTCGTGATATTAATTGGAATGAATTTGAAGATGCATTACCAGCATTTTTAATTTTTATCGGTATTCCGTTAACGTCTAGCATTGCGAATGGAATTGCAATTGGATTTTTAGTGTATCCAGTCTTAAAAATTGTGAAAGGGAAAGGGATGGAAGTACATCCGTTACTATACTTATTTACAATTTTATTTGGATGTCATTTATTCTTATAATATAGATATAGAAGAGGGAGCTTCTTATGGGAGGCTCTTTTTTTGTGTATAATAAAGTAAAAATCAAACGATTTTAGTAAAATATAAATTACCTAATGGAATATATATGTTACAATAAAGGCAGAGGAGGAACATGAATGGCTGTAAGTAAAATAAAAGTCGCGCGTGTTCAGTTAGATTTAACACAGCAACAATTAGCAGAAAAAGTAGGCGTTACAAGGCAAACGATTAGTTTAATTGAGAAGGGGAAATACAACCCGTCTTTAGATTTATGTTTGAAAATTTGTTATGCGGTAGACAAAACATTGAATGATTTATTTTGGGAGGAAGAGGAGTGAGGATTGTGAAAGATGAACGTTTAATGATTGAGGGGCTAAAACATATTAGACTCGTTTTCATCTTACAAAATATCGTCATACTAGGTATCGTTTTTTATCGCTACGTTTTGCAAGGTGCAGGATATGAAAGTGTTTCGGATTTATTAATGGTATTTATGGGCGGGATCGTAGTCATTAACTTCTTAAATTTAAAACATTCTGTAGAGGCATATGAGCATACAGGTGGAGTATCACGCAGCTATTTTATGAAATTATTATTTATTCCAGTAGGTATTGTTATTGGAATTTTAGCTATTTGTATTATTGTAACACCAGATATTGCTATAAAGGAAATTAGTATGACAGGACTTATTATGTTTGCTTGTTTTTTAGTTCCTAGTTTGTTTATATACATATATATGAGAAAAATAAAAAGTGAAGATTGAAATATAAGAAAAGCTTTCTCATATTGCGGAAAGCTTTTCTTATATTCTTTTATACAGTACTTTATGAAGGCCAATCGGTTCAATTTCAAAGATTTCACCATGTTCCTGAAAGCCTAAGCGCTTGTAATAGTCAGCTACAGTAATTCGGCCATTACACCATAATATATTTGCTTTACGTTCTTGCAAGACTTGCTCCGCCTTCTGAATTAAGGAACTTCCAGCACGTTTGTTTCGAAATTCAGGTAATGTGGCCATTCCTCGTAGACGATAATGAACACCTGCTAGTAAGTCAGGGTATATCTCTTTTGAGAAGGAAGCGATACTAATTAGTTCATCGTTTATAAATGCGCCTAAGTGAAAGGTGTCTGTTTCATAGTCGGAAGAGTATTTACAATCTGCTAATGTTTGATTCGGGCGTAAAATTTTTTGACGTAATACGTAAGTTTCAGATCCCTCAATATTTTTCACGGTAATCATATTAACATCCTTTCTTATAAGGCGTTTTCTGTTAGTTGTATAAAGAAATAGGCAGGTGCGGCGAAAAGTCCGAGTATGCTAGCAATTCCGAGAAGGAGTGAAAGTAAGAGGCAAGAGTATTTTATTCCATTCGATTTTTTCCATCCGTAACTACAAATTTCAATGCTAACACCGATGAGAATAATGGCAACGAGTATTTCCGCCAATAATAAAAGAGCTAAAGTTACAATAGACATAATGTGATCCATCCTCATAATATGTGATAGTAACATTTTACCATATGGAATGGAAAAAAATGCCCCTCAATTATGTAAGGGGCATTTTTTATTCTAATATGTTTTTCAACGTATCAATATGTTCTTTTGAACCTGTGACAAGCAATGTATCACCATGTTGTAGTCTCGTATCACCATGCGGGATTAATGCTTTATTACCGCGGTAAATTTGAATGACGAGTACATCCCCTAAAAACGGAAGGCGACGTAGTGCAACACCGTTATATGTATTGCTACGTAGTTCAACTTCACGAACTGTTTCATTTGCTGTTGTAATTAAGCGAACGAGACTCGGTTTATCAATTAGTGCACGTAACAGAATACGTGTAGAGTTAATTGTTGAGAATACGGCGATATGTTCTTGCGTTGCTTTTTCTTGTAGAAGTGGATCTTCTACACTTGCAATAACATGTTCAACACCTAGATCTTTTGCGTGTTCCGCCAATAATAAGTTTTGTTCATCATCACTTGTTGCAACAACAACGCGGTCTGCGTTAAATGCTGTTTGTTCAGTTAATGAAGCGATTGTGATGTCATCTAATTTTACGATAGGGAAGTCATGTGATTTCGCTTCCTCATCATTTATTTTATTTTGACGCATCATATAAAGTGTTACGTCATAATCTTCTCGTTTTAAATCAAGTGATAACGGAAGGGTAATTCTGCTCGCACCAATAATAGAAACTTTTGGTTTTGGTGTTTCTACTTTTGGGAACATCTTTTTAAATAATATAGGTGCAAAAATACAAGTAATAACTGCGCTTAAAATAAGGGAAGCAGATAAACTCGGACTGATGATTCCTAGTTTTTCACCAATTTGTGCAGCTGCAATAACTAAAGAAAGTGTCGATGTTAATAAGATGGCACTTCCTAGTACGATATTACGTGGATACCATTTTCGTAAGACGAGTGATGGTAACAGTTTTGAGATAAAGAGTCCTACAATTAAAATTGGGATCATTAGCATGCTAGAAGGTTCTTTAAAAATAGACCAAACTTCTAGATTCACACCAACCATTACGAAGAAAATAGGGATGAAGAAACCGTAGCCGATGGAATCCAGTTTTTCAATCATATCTTCATTTGGTGATAATAACGATACGAGTACCCCTGCTAAGAAGGCACCTAAAATATTTTCAGCTCCAACAGATTCAGATAACCCAACTAATATTAAGATGAGTGCAAAAACAGCTCGTGTATCAATTTGTACACTACCAGCTTTTAAGCTATCTAAGTATGGAATGTTTTTAAAGCGTTTTGCAATGAAGTAAATAACAATACCAGCGCCGAATAGAAGAAGAAGGAGCCACATGCTTTGGCCGCTTTCGGAATTTAATCCGACGAATACAGCGAGTAAAATCATTGTAACTAAATCTGCAATAACAGCGACTAATAAAATGATTTGTCCGATTGCCGTTTTTCCTAAGTTATTTTCTTTTAATGTTGGTACAACAACACCTAAAGAAATAGTTGAAATAATTAAAGTCATAAACATTGCATTATCCACGAATCCTAGCCATACGAACAGTAATGATAGGGCATAAGATAAGATGAAAATAAATAAGAAGATAATGCTTGCTGCTTGGAATGTGTTTGGTTCGTTTGTCGTATTCTTTTTCCCTTTTTGTTTAAAGATAGAAAAATCAATTTCTAAACCGCTTAAGAACATTAAGAAGATAAATCCTAGTGTCGATAAGACTTGAAGCCACATATCTGGCTCAATAATATTAAACCCACTTTTACCTACAAAGATTCCTGCGATGATTTCTGCAACAACGACAGGAAGTGCTTTTAATTTAAAGCGTTGTAACAAAAGGGGAACGAAAAACGCGATTGCAACGACAACCATAAGTGATAGAACAGAAGTATGATGTTCCATTGCGTTCTCTCCCTTCAAATAAATATAGTACCTATTTAGCCATATAATAGGTAGAAAAGCAACGCATATGGATTCGATTTCATAAAGAAAGAGTTTTCTTAAGATTTGTCATAATAAGTATATTTTTCATGATTCTGTTGTTAATTTCGTAATGTGGATGTAATAGGGGAGGGGATAAAGTGAAGGCTTTTACGGGCAGTTGATCCCCCTGGGGTCTTACTGCTCGTTAATGAGGGATAAAAAAAAGACTGCTGAGGAATCTCAGCAGTCTTTTTCATGTACATTACATTGAGAAGAAGATCCATACAGTTAAACCAACTGTTGCAGTTGCAACGAAGAAACTGTATATCATTGTAAGGATTTGAACTCTTCCTTCTCCTTCTTTTAAATGCATGAACATAATTAATTGTAACAACGCTTGCGCAACAGCCATTACGATAATAGTTGTTAAGATCGTTGAAAGTGGCAAGTTTGTATAAAGTGCCACGTATAACGCTAGAAACGTTAGTGCAAGCGATAAAATAAATCCGAAAACGTGTGACCAAGGGAATCCGCTATGCGCATGCCCGTTTGCTTGGTTGTTATTTTGATCCATTTACGCCACCATCCCGTTCAAGTAAACTAGTGTGTAAATAAATACCCAAACTAGATCAAGGAAATGCCAATATAAGCTGATAATGAATACTTTACGCGCTGTAACTGGTGTTAAACCTCGTTTTAAAATTTGGATAATAACACAAGTTGCCCAAATGATACCGCCTGTTACGTGGGCACCATGTGTCCCAAGAAGAACGAAGAATGCAGATAGGAAAGCACTTGTTTGAATTGTTGCGCCTTCACCGATGTACATAATGAACTCTTCGATTTCAAAGAATAGGAAACCTGCACCTAAAAGTAATGTAAGGATGAACCATCCAAGCATTGCTTTTTGGTTGTGCTTACGCATTTCGTGAATTACGATACCACATGTGAAACTACTTGTTAAAAGTAGTAATGTTTGAATTAAAAGCGTTTTAAGTTCAAACAGTTGCGCTGGGGTTGGGCCATCTGCCGTACGACCAGCAAGTACTAGATAAGAGGCGAAAAGTGTTGCGAACAGCATAATTTCAGCCCCAAGAAAAATCCAAAATCCTAGGATATTCAATCTGCTTTGCTCGGATTGATATTCCAAAGGTAAGCTTTTATCTAAAGCCGCCATATCATTTCACCTCTCATGCTATATGTTCTGTTTCTTTAATTTCATCAACGCTTACGTAGTAGCCATCATCATAATCGAACGAACGATAGATTAAGCAAGCTAAAATACCAACGCCGCCGATTGCTGCAAGCCAGAACCAGCTAAATACTAATGCGAAACCTGCAAGACCGAAGAATAAAGACGCAATAATAGGCACACCAGAGTTACTTGGCATGTGAATTGGTTTTAAATCTTCTGCTGCTGGTGTAACTGTTTCTCCGCGTTTTTTCATGTACCAGAAAGCATCAGCTTCTTTGATTTCAGGAAGTTTCGCGAAGTTGTAATGTTGTACAGGAGATTGAGTTGCCCATTCAAGTGTACGGCCATCCCATGGATCTCCAGTTGTGTCACGTTCACCGTGACGAGCACTCCAAATTACGTTGTAACAAAGAATTAGGAAACCAATACCCATCATTACCGCACCAACAGATGCGATTTGGTTTAGCCATCCCCATCCAAGACTTTCAGAGTAAGTGTACATACGACGAGTCATACCGTCTAAACCTAAGAAGTACATTGGGAAGAAACAGATATTGAATCCGCTCATAAAGATCCAGAATGTCCATTTACCTAGGCGTTCGTTTAACATATGACCAGTCATTTTTGGATACCAGAATGTGAATCCAGCAAGCATAGCGAATACTGTACCTGCGATTAATACGTAGTGGAAGTGAGCAATTAGGAAGTAGCTGTTATGGTACTGATAATCAGCTGCTGCCATACCAAGCATAACCCCTGTAACCCCACCGACTACGAAGTTTGGAATAAATGCCAATGACCAAAGCATTGGAACTGTAAAACGAATACGTCCTTTATACAGTGTAAACAACCAGTTAAAGATCTTAACCCCGGTTGGAATCGAAATCGCCATTGTCGAAATCGAGAAGAATGAGTTAACCGCTGGACCTGCACCCATCGTGAAGAAGTGATGAAGCCATACGACGAAACTTAGTAAAGAAATTGCAACCATTGAGTATACCATCGCACTGTAACCGAATAGACGTTTACGTGAGAATGTACTAATGATTTCAGAGAAAATACCGAATGCCGGTAAAATAACGATATATACTTCAGGGTGACCCCATACCCAGAATAGGTTGGCCCATAACATTGGCATACCGCCGCTCGCCATCGTAAAGAAGTGAGCATCGAATAGGCGGTCAAATGTCATTAATGCAAGAGCAACTGTTAATACTGGGAAAGCGAAAATAATGATAACTGTTGTAATTAAGATTGACCAAGTAAACATTGGCATTCTCATTAAAGTCATACCAGGTGTACGCATTTTTAAGATAGTAACAAGGAAGTTAATACCGGTCATTAGCGTACCGAGACCTGAAATCTGTAATGCAATTGCGTAGTAGTTATTTCCTACACCAGAAGTAAACTCTGTACCTGCCATTGGGAAGTAAGAAGTCCACCCAGCGTCTGGAGAACCACCGATTACGAAAGCGATGTTAAATAGCATTGCTCCGACGAAGAATAACCAGAAACTTAAAGCATTTAAGAACGGATATGCAACGTCACGAGCACCAATTTGTAATGGTACTACAAGGTTCATTAATCCCATAACGAATGGCATGGCCATGAAAAGAATCATAACTGTACCGTGTGTTGTGAAGATTCCGTTATAGTGTTCAGCATTTAAATAAGTTGTTTCTGGGAATGTTAACTGTGCACGGATCATTAAACCGTCCATACCACCACGGAATAACATGATAACCGCAGAGATAATATACATGGCCCCAATCTTTTTATGGTCAACAGTTGTTAACCATTCGTCCCAAAGCCATTTCCATTTTTTATACTTTGTTAGTACGAAAATGATTGCTAATGTCACAAGAACGATAGAAGCGTCTGCACCGTAAATAATCGGGTCACCTGTGACAAAGAATTCATCAAGCTTCACTGTGTTCACTCCAATCTGTTGGAATAATAGCTATTATTTTTTGTTTTTGTAGTAGTTGTAATCACAATATTCAAGTGATTTTGGATCTACATAACTTAAGTGGTGACTAGAGAATGTCATACGACCAACTACACCAGGTTTAACAATTTCGTTGTACTTATCTTCTGTTAGTTTAGGAGCAGTTTGTTGTACTTCTTTAACCCACTTGTCATATTTCTCTTTAGTTTTTGCTTCAACTTCGAACTCCATATGTGTGAATCCTTCACCAGAGAAGTTCGCACTACGGCCTAGGTAAGAACCAGGCTTATCAGCTTGTAAATAAAGATCCATAATCATGCCATCCATAGTGTACTTCATACCACCAAGTTCTGGTACCCAGAAAGCATTCATTGGACCGACAGAAGTCAGTTTGAATTGAATTGGTACACCAGCTGGGATGTTTAAATAGTTAACGGTTTCAATTTTTTCCTCTGGGTAACTGAATAACCATTTCCAGTTTGCAGATGTAACATAAATCTCAACTGGTTTAATATGTTTGGACTCTGCCGGAACCTCTTCCGAAGCATACGTTGCTTTTACTGTTGGAATCGATAATGCGATAACGATAATAACAGGAACAAGCGTCCAAATAATTTCTAATAATGTGTTACCGTGTTGTTCAGGTGGCTCGTAGTCCATATTCTCTGGTTTTTCACGATAACGAATCAAGATGACTGTAAACAAGATGAATACAATTGCGATAATTAATGACATAAGCAAGAATGACCAAACAATTAAATCATACTGTGCTTTTGCAACAGGTCCTTGCGGATTTAATACTGCGAGTTTCTTATCACAGCCGCCGAGGAACAGAAGTAATGATAACGGAAGAAGCGAAGCCAGCTTCCAAAACGTTTTCTTTAGTTGCACGATTGAAAATCTCCTTTCTCCTTGGATTGAAACTATGCCAATAAAACAATATAAACCTATTAATTTATAGATGGCAATAGTTTTTGTGATATTGTTAAAAAATAGACACAAATGCACACTTTTTAAGGTGAATATCATTTGTAACTTGATAACATTGTAAACTATTTTCCAGTGAAAAACGTGATTGTGGAAATTTTAAGATAAATAAAGTTATACCAAGATATCCAAGAAATAGAAAAAAGCTATCTTATGATAAGAAAGATAGCTGAATATTTTGTATATTTAGTTTACTTCTTTTTTTAGATTTATTTGTTGTTCAAATGTGACAACTTTTTTATATTTTAATTGGTATAAAATGTAACAAAAAATCATAAATGGAATACCACAATAAAGAGCAATTCTCTGATCTGGAATGAAAGCTAAACTAACAAATGTAATGAAATTGAGTGAGAATGCTACGATTGGAACGATTGGATAAAGCGGTGTGCGATATTTTAAATCATTAATGTCCCCGCCGTTTTTTAAGAAATTTCTACGGAAGAAAAACTGTGAAGCTGCGATTGACATCCAAACTACGACAGCGGCCATAGCTGCAATAGATGTTAAAATTAAAAAGACAGTATCTGCCGCAAATATACTTGTTAATAGAGACAAACTTGCAAAAAATAGACTGAAAATTAATGCGTTTAGTGGCACTCCTTTTTTAGTTAACTTCGTAAAAGCTGGACTTGCCATTCCTTGTTTTGCCATCGCCCAAAGCATACGAGAATTTGCGTATAGACCAGAGTTGGCTACGGATAATACTGCTGTAATAATAACAAAGTTCATAATGTCAGCTGCATATGGAACACCAGCCACATCAAATACAAGTACAAATGGACTTTCGACTAGATTAGCCTCTTGCCATGGGAGTAAACCTACAACAACTGATATTGCTAGGACGAAGAAGAAGAGGGTTCGCCAAATGGTATTTTTAATCGCTTTTGGAATTGTTTTCTCAGGGTTTTCACTTTCTCCTGAAGCAATTCCGATTAATTCTGTTCCTTGGAAGGAGTAATTTACTGTAATCATCGTAAGAAGAACAGCTAATGCACCGTTTGGAAATAATCCGCCATTTTCAGTGAAATTGTGAAGCATTGGCGCTGGTTTTCCATTAAAGTCTAGTAGACCGAACATAACTGCACCACCGAGTACGATGAAAATAACAATGGTTGCGACTTTTACACTTGCGAACCAAAATTCTGCTTCTGCATATGCTTTTGCTGATAATGCGTTTACAAGAAAGAGTGCTGCTGCAAATGTAACACACCAAATCCACGAAGAAACGTCTGGAAACCAACGTTTCATTAAAATACTTACAGTTGTTAACTCTACCCCAACTGTAACAGCCCAATTTAACCAATACATCCAACCGACAACAAATCCAAAACCAGGTGAAATAAATTTGCTTGCATAGCTTTGGAATGAACCTGCTTCTGGCATAGCAACTGATAATTCACCAAGACATAACATCGTTAAATACATAACAAATCCACCGACTAAAAATGCAAGAATAGCACCACCAGGACCGGCATTATGGACGATTTGACCAGATCCCATAAATAGGCCAGTTCCGATAACACCACCAAGTGCAATCATAAATAGGTGTCTACTTTTCATTGTTCGTTTTAAATCTGTTTGTTCTACTTGTTGATTCATATGCCCCTCACCCCGTTATTTTCTTGTATGTATGAATTGATTTTCATTCCGAGTTTTTAATCATTAGTGGGGGATGTGACACATACTCGGCTTATTTATTATGAAATGAATGGAGTATGTAAAATGCGAACTATGACTAAATACTCTAAGAATGTTTTTATTAACAAGGTGATATCTTCACTATGTTAATTATTTTGATTTTAGCAAAAATATTCAGAAAAGTATATTATTTTTTCTTTTTATTAAAAATAATTAGAATTTTATAACGATGTAAGTGTGAACAATAATTCATAGAATCTTTCTAGCAAACTAGTAAGAAGAAAGGTACAATGATAAGAGGTATGTCTGTAAAATAATAATTAATGGAGTTTTGTTTAAAATGAAAAAGTTAAAATATCTTTTTGTTTTTGGAATTATATTTGCTGCCGCGTTTTTTATAGGGAAAGATAAAATTATACAAAAGGCGCAAGTGTTCCGTTTAGAGTTTTTATCTGAAATGAAAGAAGCGACTATGATTGAAAATGTTCCGTTTATAAAGCAGTTACCAGAATTACCTCGTGGATGTGAAGTTACAAGTTTGGCTATGTTGCTACAATACAAAGGTATACAAGTAGATAAGATGCAACTTGCTAGCGAAATTCATCGTGTTCCATTTGAACAAAATGGTTTACGTGGAAATCCTTATGAGGGGTTCGTTGGAAATATTTATACGAAGACAGAGCCAGGATATGGTGTATATAATCAACCCATTTTTAATTTAGCAGAAAAATATGCTCCTGAAAAAGTAGTTAATTTAACAGGTAGAGACGTGCAAGATATGTATAAAGTAGTTAGTTCCGGTTCGCCAGTATGGGTCATTATTAATACAACGTTTAAGCCACTAGCCGAGAGTAGTTTTGAAACATGGAATACAAGCTCTGGCGAAGTGAAAATTACATATTATGAACATAGTGTAGTAATAGTTGGGTATGATCAAAACTTTGTATATGTAAATGATCCACTTAAAAATAATCCGCGTTTTGCTGTTCCGCGAGCAGAGTTTGAGAAAGCTTGGGAGCAAATGGGGAAACAAGCGATTACTATTTTATAATACTGAAAAAGTCATCTTTTTGATGGCTTTTTATTTTTAAGTTATTATAACGGAAAATTCAGAAGATTCTTTTAAAAGTTAACGATTCACGCTATAATAACATTTAACTTGGTGAAGAAGGGGCGAAGAGAAATGGATGTTGCAAAGGAACTGGTTTTATCGAAAAATCAATTAATTGAGTGGAGAAGGCATTTTCATAAGTATCCAGAGTTATCTTTTCAAGAAGAAAAAACATCACAGTTTGTATTCGATATACTTCAAAAAATCCCATATTTAGAAGTGTCAAGACCTACTAAATATAGTGTAATGGCAAGGTTAATTGGTAAGCAACCTGGTAAAACCATCGCGGTTCGTGCTGACATGGACGCGCTTCCTATTCATGAAGAAAATGAGTTTGATTTTATTTCTACATATCCAGGTGTGATGCATGCATGTGGCCATGATGGACATATAGCGATATTACTTGGGGTCGTACATAAGTTAGTAGAAGAAAGAGAGAAGATTAAAGGAGAGATTCGTTTTCTCTTCCAACATGCAGAAGAAAACTTTCCTGGCGGTGCAGAGGAAATGGTTGCAGCGGGTGTAATGGAATGTGTGGATTATATTATTGGTGCTCACCTTTGGGCATCGTTAGAGGTTGGTAAAATAGGTGTAATTTATGGTCCTGCAATGGCAGCCCCAGATGTTTTTAAAATTACGATAGAAGGAAAAGGTGGACATGCTGGAATCCCTCATGAAACGGTTGATAGCATTGCAATCGGTACACAAGTTGTTTCGCAACTTCAGCACATTGTATCTCGCCTCACGAATCCATTAGATCCCCTTGTAGTATCTGTTACGCAATTTCATGCTGGGACAACCCATAATGTGATCCCAGAACAAGCGGAGATTGAAGGGACAGTGCGGAGTTTAAGACATGAGTTGCGAGAAGAAACAGAGAAAAGGATTGAACGAATTGTGAAGCATGTGACGGAATCTTACGGGGCGAAATATACATTTTCTTATGAATATGGATATCGACCAGTAGTAAATGATTATGAAGTTACAGAGATTATTGAGCAAACAGCATTACAGCTTTATGGAAGAGAGCAAGTTACTCGTTTACAGCCGACGATGGCTGGAGAAGATTTTTCAGCGTTTTTACAAAAGGCGCCAGGTACATTCTTTTTTATCGGAGCGGGAAATAACGAGAAAGGAATTATATATCCTCACCATCATCCTCGTTTTACGATTGATGAAGATGCATTACCGATTGGCGTGGAAGTCTTTGTATCATCCATTATGAATTTTATAAGTAAAGGAGAATGAGATGAAGAAAATACACGTATTAGCGCTTATTCCAGTTTTTTGTTTAGTTATTGGACCTGTATTTGCTAATTCAGTTACTCCTTACGTATTAGGGATGCCATTTTTATTGTTTTGGGTATTATTATCGGTGCTCATTACGTCTCTTTGTATGGGACTTGTGTACGTATTTGATCCTGCTAATAAGGGGGATGTAAAATGATCGCATTACTTATCATTATATTATTTTTGTTTCTTGCACTATTTTTAGGAATTCGGGCACAACATGGAAAAGATATGAATTTAGAGCAATGGTCAGTTGGTGGAAGAGGATTTGGCACTATTTTTGTTTTTCTTCTTATGGCAGGTGAAATTTATACGACGTTTACATTTTTAGGCGGAAGTGGATGGGCGTATAGTAAAGGAGCACCTACTTTCTATATTTTAGGTTATGGTGCACTAGCTTATATTTTATCTTACTTTTTATTGCCGCCAGTTTGGAAGTATGCGAAAGAGCATAATCTTGTTTCGCAGCCAGATTTTTTTGTGAAGAAATATAAGAGTCAGACACTTGGCATTATCGTTTCTGTCATTGGGGTTATTTCGATTATTCCATACCTTGTTTTACAGTTAAAAGGATTAGGAATTATCGTTTCGGAAGCATCTTACGGAAGGGTATCACCGGTTATTGCAGTGTGGATTGGTGCAATTGTTATAACGATATATGTAATGGTTTCAGGTATACACGGCTCTGCTTGGACAGCAGCTTTGAAGGATATTATGATACTGTTTATCGTTATGTTTTTAGGTATATATTTACCGTACCATTATTACGGGGGATTTCAGCCGATGTTTGAAGCGGTAGAAGCAGCGAAACCAGGATTTTTATCTTTACCTGATGAAGGGATGAGCATTTCTTGGTTTGTTTCTACTATTGTATTAACAGCTCTCGGTTTCTATATGTGGCCCCATACATTTGCTTCTGCTTTCTCTGCAAAAAATGAAAAAGTATTTAGGAAAAATGCGGCGATCATGCCCCTTTATTCTTTAGTATTGCTTTTCGTATTCTTTGCAGGTTTTGCTGCTATACTGCAAGTTCCAGGGTTAAAGGGAGGGGATGTAGACCTTTCGTTATTCCGTCTCGCTCTTCAAACATTTGATCCATGGTTTATTGGGATTATTGGTAGTGCAGGAGTATTAACAGCATTAGTTCCGGGTTCCATGCTTGTTATGGCGGCGTCTACTTTATTAGCAAAAAACATTTACCGAACAATGGTCCCATCTGCTTCAGATAGACAAGTTGCTAAAGTGGCAAAATTATTTGTGCCTGTAGTAACGCTTGTAGCTGTTTTGTTCACTTTTAAAGGTGGAGAAACAATAGGGGCACTTCTTTTAATGGGATATAGTATAGTGACACAACTTTTCCCAGCACTTGTATGTAGTTTGTTTCCACGTCAAGTTATTACGAAGCAAGGGGCAATTGCAGGGATGGGGATTGGGTTGTTAGTGGTCGCATATATTACTTTATCTGGTTCAACTATAGCTACGATGTTTCCAGCTTTCCCTCAATATATAAAAGATTTAAATGTAGGTATAGTCGCATTGTTAATGAATATGATTGTGATGTTTATCGTTAGCGGGTTCACGAGAAATGTGTCTATAAAGACAGACAATATAATAGTAGAAAAGTAATCCGTGTGCTAGAGCTATCTTTGAAAAGAGATAGCTCTTTTTTGTATATATTTTCTTCTATTAGCGGAATCTAACTAAAAACTTGTTGAAAAGGAAGTTAGGTGGGGGAATTGTTAGAGTTAAAAGGTAACTTATTTGAAGTTATGAAAGAAATTAGGGATGAGTTAGGTTCGCCTAATGATTTAACAATTAGGGAAGTTGCCCTTGCTGGTAGTTTTACACGCTGTGCGGTTATTTTTTTATGTGGGTTAACAGATAAGGATAATGTTTATAAATATGTAGTTCGTACACTTCAATATGAAGAAGTACAAAAAGAAGAAGCTGTTGTTCAAACGTTATTGGATCGCTTTATTTCTATTGCGGAAGTTGGTAAGAAGACAACGTTTCCGGATATTATAAATGCGATTTTAGCGGGAGATACAGTTATATTAATTGATAATATTCAAACCGCTATCGTGATTAATAGTAGAGCGTGGGAAAAAAGAAGTTTAGAACCGCCGGTAACAGAAGATTTAATACGTGGACCGAGGATTGGGTTAAATGAAGATATTAACGTGAATAAAATGTTAATTCGCCGTACTTTACGTGACCCGAAGCTGAGGTTTCAATCTTATATTATGGGGAAGAGATCCCAAAAAGAAGTGACGTTAGTATATATAGAAGACATTATTAACCCTTACATTGTAAAAGAGTTAGATCGGCGTCTTCAATCAATAGAGACAGATGTCGTTTTTGAGACGGGTACGATTGAGCAATTAATTCAAGATAATAATTTGTCACCGTTCCCGCAGTTTTTGAATACGGAAAGGCCTGATAATATTGTGGCCTCATTAGCGAAAGGAAAGGCTGCTATTTTGGTGGATGGATCACCGTTTGCCCTTATAGCTCCGTTAGTATTCGTTGATATTTTTCAATCTGTGGAAGATCACTATGAGCGTTGGGTAATTGGGACTTTATTAAGAATTTTGCGGATGGGTTCTGGCATAGTTGCAGTTTTAATGCCAGCGATGTATGTAGCTCTCGTATCATATCACCAAGGACTTATCCCTTCTAAACTGGCTTATTCAATCGCTGGAGCCAGGGAAGGTGTTCCGTTTCCAGCTTATATAGAAACGTTAATGATGGCATTAACGATGGAGTTAATACGAGAAGCGGGAATTAGGTTGCCGAAACCGATGGGGCAAACAATTGGGATTGTAGGTGGTCTTGTAATCGGAGAAGCAGCGGTGAACGCAGGAATTGTAAATCCGTTTTTAGTTATCATTATTGCGGTTACAGCTATTGCTACATTTTCACTGCCTGTATATAGTATTACGATTACGTTTCGGATTTTACTTTTTGTCTTTGTTTTAGCGGCGACTGCTTTTGGTTTGTATGGAATTATTTTAGCTCTTATTGCACTTGCGGTTCATATTACGAATTTGAAGAGTGTCGGGGTGCCGTATACAACGCCTATCGCTCCTGCATTTTATAAAGATTGGAAAGAAGAACTTATTCGTATGCCAAAATCGATGTTGAAAGAGAGACCGGAATATTTACAAACGAAAGACGCTACATTACGTCCAAAGGAGCGAGAGTAATTGAAACCATTTGAGTATGGCGATGAAGAGATTGGATCTCGGGAAATTGGGTTTGCGGTATCTTCAACAATTATTGGTATAGGAGCATTGTCTATGCCAAGAGATATCGCTAACCAAACTTTATTTTCAGACGGTTGGATTATTTTGCTTCTGGGTGGATTGATATGTGCAGTTTTAGGTTGGTTTGTAACGAGGGTAGCTATTTTATTCCCGAAACAAAACTTTGTTCAATATACGAGTACGCATTTGACAAAGCCTGTTGCATACACAATTAGTAGCATTTTAGTATTAACGTTTGCTGCTTTGACAGCATATGAGTCACGAATGATTGCAATTATTTCACAAACATATTTATTTAGTGATACACCAATACAGCTACTCTCTTTCTTCTTCTTATTAGTTGTTATTTATGGAGTAGCAGGATCGAGAGCGGCTTTAGTAAGGTTAAATGTTCTATTCTTACCTATCGTGCTCATTGCGATAGTGTTGCTTTCTTTATTGAATATAAATTTAATGGAAATAAACAATTTACTACCAGCTTTTCAAACGAACGCAAGTCAATATGCTGTAGGAGTTAAAAACTCTATTTTCACATTTATCGGATTTGAGGTAGCTCTGTTTTATGCTGTGATGTTGAACGATAAGACAGCGAAAAAAGCGCCAATGGCAGTTGCAAAAGCAGTGATGGTAAATGTGCTGTCATACATTTTAATTTATGTAACTTGTATTAGCGTTTTTTCGTATATGACAACCCGTGGATTGACGTATCCAACAATTGAATTGGGTAAAGAAATTGAAATTGGTGGAGGTTTTTTAGAAAGATTTGATGCGATTTTTTTTACGACTTGGATTATTACTATTTATAACACTACAGCAATGTATTATGACGTCGCATCTTTATTGTTTTGTGCTATGTTTCCGAAAGTGAAGAAACATATTTTTATTTTCGTAAGTGCTCCTATTATTTTTATGGTGAATATGATACCGAGTAATTTAGATTCATTATCACATTACGGAACTTATTTAGCTTGGATAGATATGGGATTTGTTGTGTTAGCGCCTTTGCTCGTTTTAATTGTATATAAAATAAAAAGAAGGAATGGTGGAAATGAAACACCTTCTTAAATTTATAATGGTTATAGCTGTAGTTGGATTTATGAGTGGGTGTTCTGAGTTAGAGGAGATAGAAGAAAGGGGATTTGTAGTAGGTGCAGCCTATGATATTGTGAAAAAAAAGAAATCAAATCCAATTATGAAAGGGACGTATCAGATGGTACTTCCCAGTAAGTTAGCGCAGCAAGGTGGCCAAAGCGGTCGAGATAGTGAGAATTATATTAATGTTAGTGCGAAAGCAGATAGTGTCTTTGAGCAAATACGAATTATCTCTAAAAAAATTAGTCGCTCATTATTCTTTCCGCACATACAAGTGATAATTTTTTCTAAAGATTTATTAGCGAATCCATATGTTTTACAAAATACGTTAGATGTATATATTCGTGATCACGAGATGAGAAGAAATATTCGTTTGTTCGTTTCTAAGAAAAATGCAGAAGCTATTTTAAAGCAGAGTGCCAAGCCTGAGAACTTACCGGCGCAGTATATTGATATGTTAGCTGAGCATCCTCCGAAAAATGCTCAAATGATTGAAGCTGCAAGAATTGGTGAGGTACAGCAAAAAATGATTGCTAACCGAAGTTTCGTATTACCTATTCTAGAACTAACAAAGCAGGGGGTACAAATGAACGGGGCAGCGTTGTTTCGTGGAAAAGATAATAAGTGTGTAGGCAGTTTGAATGGAGAAGAAACATTAGGAATGAATTATGTAATAGGTAAAAAAATTGGAGGGTTCTTTACTATCCGTAAACAAGGTCAGCTTGTTACATACGAAATTCATAAGATGCGCCGAAAGATTAAAGTATCTACGGAAAATGCTACAAAACCGAAGTTTGATATCCATTTATCTTTGGAAGGGACTTTAGCAGAGTTACATTTTAGTGATCATAAACAAATTATGAATGAAAAGGGATTAAAGAAAACCATTGCGGAAGAAATGGAGAAGCGTATCCAAAAATCGATTAAGCTTGTTCAAAAAAAATATAAGGTAGATGTATTAGCGTTAGGAGAAGTATATAAGCGGCATAATTATAAAGAATGGAAGAAGATAGATAAGAATTGGGATCAAGGTGAAAATTACTTTAGTAATGCGGAGGTTACTGTTCATGTTCACCCGACAATTGAGCATTCAGGTTCCGCCTTACCGAAAAGAGTGAAATAAGGTGATGTAAGTTGTTTACTGGATTAGGGATTAGTTGCACGATATTAATGGCAGTTCTTCCGGGAGCCATATACTTTATTCATAAGAAACTCACAACGTATGGAGCACAGCCTTGGAATACTGATGCACAAAAAAAGAAACCTGAATGATTTCAGGTTTCTTTCGCGCAAAGCAAATGTGAAGGGGGATACCTTCTATGTATGCTTTGCTTATAAAAGCCCTAACCAATGTACCAATTGTGTAGAGAGGAATGTCACAACAATGGCGATAACGGTAGGGATTGCAAACGATAAGAATGTCCATTTTGCACTTTTTGTTTCTTTATATATGTTAACCAGTGTTGTTCCACATGGGAAATGAAGAAGTGAGAACAACATTGTGTTTAACGCTGTTAACCAAGTCCAGCCATTTTCTAAGAATAGATTTTTAATTTGGTTAAAATCATCTATTTCAGTTAAAGCTCCGGTTGATAAGTAAGACATTAATAAAATCGGGATAACAATTTCATTCGCTGGTAGTCCAAGAATGAACGCAGCTAAAATGAATCCATCAAGTCCTAACATTTTAGCGAATGGATCTAGGAAGTTTACAAAATACATAAGTAAGCTTGTGTCACCGATGAAAATATTAGCTAGTAACCAAGTTAATGCAGCCGCAGGGGCAGCTACAACGATAGCTCGTTTTAAAACATAAATTGATTTATCGAGTGTTGCACGTACAATTGTATTCCAAACTTTTGGCTTACGGTACGGTGGTAACTCAAGAGTGTAGTGAGTTGGCACACCTTTTAAAGCTGTTTTTGATAGTACCCAAGAAACAGTTAATGTCATAATAACACCAATTACAACCATTCCAACTACAACGCCAGCAGTAACTAATGTTTGCATACTACCTGTATAACCAGCAGCCATAAATAATGAAGCCATTAAAATTAACATAGGCCAGCGACCGTTACAAGGAACGAAGTTGTTTGTTAAGATTGCAAGCATACGTTCACGTGGTGATTCAATAATACGCGTTGACATAATAGCGGCTGCATTACAACCAAATCCCATTGCCATTGTTAAAGATTGTTTGCCATGTGCACCGGAACGTTTAAATAAGCGATCCATATTAAAAGCGACACGTGGTAAATATCCGTAGTTTTCTAATAGTGCGAACATAGGGAAAAAGATTGCCATAGGTGGCAACATAACGCTAATAACAGCACCGATACCACGGAATAAACCAAGTATTAAAATGCCATGTAGCCATTCGGGTGCATGTGCTGCCTGGAACCAAGATGTTAAATATCCTTCGGCCCATCCGAAAAACTCAGCAATCATATCAGATGGTACGTTAGCACCTGCAATTGTAAGATAAAAAATAATAGATAAAATACCGAGCATAATTGGAAATCCCCAGATTGGAGATGTGAAAATTTTATCTAGTTTTTCAGAACGATACAATTTATCAGTATTTGTATATTGAACAGACTCTTTACATATGCTTGCAGATGTTCGATAAATATCTCCGACAATATCATCTCGTATATCTTCTTTTGAGAGTGCTTGTGCATGTTGAATAATATAGTCTAATGGAAGAGCTTTACTGGCTGAGTGAGATTCCATTCATTACGACCTCCCTTACAAGTGGTTCATTATGGTGTTTTTGAAGTGTAGTTAAGAAATTTTTATCTCCATCTAATATACGTAACGCAATCCAACGTGCTGGATACGTATCACCGAACACTTTATAAATTTGTGGTTCTAATTCCTGAATCATATTTTCGATTTTTTCACTGTAAGAAATTTTAATTGGTGTTGGAATTAATTTTTTATTTGCTACTTTAGCGATAACACTTAGCAAATGCCCAATACCTACTCGGTTACGAGCAGAAATCTTAACTACAGGTACACCGAGCGATTTTGCTAATTTCTTTTCATCAATAACGATGCCTTTTTTCTCCGCTTCATCAATTAAATTAATACAAATGACTACATTGCTTGTCATTTCCATCACTTGGAGGGCTAAATTTAAATTTCTTTCCATTGCAGTTGCATCTATAACAACTACAGTTACTTCTGGTTTTTCAAATATAATATAATCTCTTGCTACTTCTTCATCCGCAGAATTTGAATATAGTGAGTAAGTTCCAGGTAAATCTATTAATGTATATTTACTTCCGTTATGTTCGTATTCCCCTTCAGCTTTTAAAACAGTTTTCCCCGTCCAGTTTCCAGTATGTTGTTTTAAGCCTGTTAAAGTATTAAATAATGTACTTTTCCCGGTGTTCGGGTTGCCAGCTAAAGCAATACGATGTTTGCTCATCTGAAATCATCTCCTATTAATACCCCGAAAATAAGGGAACTTTCTTCCTTACGTAGTGCGATAGTTGTATTGCTTACTTGATAAGCGACCGGATCTCCAAGTGGACTGCGCTGTAATACTTTAATTGTTGCCCCAGGGATAAATCCTAAGTCTAATAAACGTCGTTTCATAGTTCCTTCTAATTGTATCTTCTCAATTTGTACAAACTCTCCTGTCTTAAACTCGGAAAGTGGTTTTGTATTAGCCGATACCATAAAAGTTACCTCATCTCTATATTGTTTGTTTAAGTTTAAAAAGTTTCCTTAGGTAAACTTTTTGTTAATAATATAGTAGACTACATTGGATGATGCTGTCAATTGGTACTTTAAAAATATTCATTTATTTTTAGAATTGTTCCAATTTATTTAGTTGTACTAAAAAATATTACTGAAATTCTGTTGAATGTAAATAAAGTAAGAGTGTAAAAGTTAAAAGATACAATGTATTTGTAAATGTATTTTTAATTAAAAGGGGAAAAGAGCGAAAAACATTTACATTGAATTTACATTGTTAAGAATAAATTTACATTACAGCTTAATTCGTGTGGATTTTGTTGGGTTCTTTAACTATAAATGTTGGGATTCCTAGCTTTTAAGGGCTATTATCGTCATTTACTTAAAATTAAAAATTGCTTAACACTCACATAATATTGTTGTCCTACAATGAATTTGTGTTCGAAAGAAAATGAATTCGAAAAGTGAGAATCCAAATGGGGGTACAAGACATGGTTATGAAAAAAGGTATTAAATTTTCTTTAGCGGCTTTAATGGTAGCAGGAGCGTTAGTTGGATGTGGGAAAGCAGATGATACAGCTAGTAAAGAAACTGCTAAAGGAAGCGATAATACAAAACAAGAATTATCAGGTACGATTGCAGCAGCTGGTTCTACAGCTCTTCTACCTCTTGCGGAGGAAGCTGGAAAGAAATTCATGGAGAAAAATTCAAAAGTTTCTATTCAAGTGCAAGGCGGCGGTAGTGGAACTGGGATTAACCAAGTAGCATCGGGTGCAGTACAAATTGGTAATTCAGATGTTCCATCAGGGGATAAAATAAAAGATGCTGAAAAAGCGAAAGAATTAGTAGATAACAAGGTTGCGGGTATTGCATTCGCGCTTGTCGTAAATAAAGATGTAAAAGTTGATAACTTAACAGTGCAACAAGTACAAGATATCTTCACTGGGAAAGTAACAAACTGGAAAGAGGTAGGCGGGAAAGATGAAAAAATCAACGTAATTAACCGTCCAGCTTCATCTGGTACACGTGCTACATTTGAAAAGACAGTTATGAAAGAAGCGAAAATTAACGATGGAACTGGTACAACACAAGATTCTAACGGTGCAGTAGAGCAAGCGATCAATTCTACTCCAGGTTCAGTAAGTTATTTAGCAATGTCTTACATGGTTGGCGATAAAAAAGGTGCGCTACAAACAGTGAAAATTGATGGTTCTGAACCAAAAGTTGAAAACATTTCGTCTGGTAAATATCCATTCTGGTCTTACGAGTACATGGTAACAAAAGGTGAAGCGAAAGAAGCAACGAAAGCTTACATTGATTATGTAAAAGGCAAAGACTTTGAAAAGCAAGTAGAAGATATGGGTTACATCCCAATGTCTAAATTAAATAAGTAATAAATTTTTATGGGGCTGGCTGCAAGGCCAGTCCTGTTCATTTCAATCTATGAAGTGGGGTCTGACCTGTGATGAAGGGGAAAAAACAAATTAATTACGTAAAAAGTGAATATATAGGAAGATCGCTTGTTACGTTTTGTGGTATTTTTATTGTTTTAATTACATTAGCTATTATTGCTTTTATTTGCGGTAAAGGTATTCAATCTTTTACACAAAGTGGTATCTCATTTACTGAGATGTTAACATCGACAAAATGGAATCCAAATGCTGACGAAGGAACCTTCGGGGCTTTGATTTTTATTGTAGGTTCAACGGTGGTTTCGTTAGGTGCGGTTATTATTAGTGCGCCAATTGCTATAGCTCTTGCTATATTCATGAATTTAATTTCGCCAAAGTTTGGAAATAAAGTATTGAAGCCCGTTTTAGAATTATTAGTTGGTATTCCTTCGGTTGTATACGGATTATTAGGGGTTACGATTTTAGTGCCACTATTACGTGATTCGTTCGGGGGAGTGGGATTTAGTCTAATTGCGGGTATTGTTGTATTAAGTATTATGATTTTACCTACTATTGCTAGTATCGCTTCTGATGCAATACGCTCTGTTCCATTTGATTATTTAGAAGCTTCTTATGGTCTAGGATCGACGAAATGGCAAGCGGTTAGCCGAGTGATTGTTCCTGCTGCGAAAAAAGGGATTTTAACAGGTGTTGTTTTAGGTTTAGCGCGTGCTTTTGGTGAAGCATTAGCGGTTCAAATGGTAATCGGGAACACAATTAAATTACCAGAAGGAATATATAGCCCGACAGCGACGTTAACTGGTATTTTGACAATGGACATGACAAATACATTAAACGGAACTGCTTGGAATAATGCGCTATGGACTTTAGCGATGATTTTACTTGTTATTTCATTCCTGTTTATTTTAGTAATTCGAGCGATTGGGCAAAGAGGTGAGCGATAATAATGAATGCAAGAACGGTAAATAAAATTTGGACAGGTATCTTTTATGCAGTTGCAGCTTTAGTTGTAGCTCTGCTAGTATTCTTAGTGTTTGAAATTCTGCAAAAGGGATGGGGATTTTGGGATCCTGATTTCTTGTTTGGAGAACCAAGTAATACAAGAGCTGGTGGTGGGATTGGTCCACAGTTATTCAATTCCTTCTACATGCTTGTTATAACGCTTGTTATATCTATTCCTCTTGGGTTAGGGGCTGGAATATATTTAGCAGAGTACGCAAAACAAGGGCGCTTTTTAAATTTTGTTCGTTTATGTATTGAGACAATGGCGTCGTTACCTTCGATTGTTGTTGGTTTATTCGGTTTGTTAGTGTTCGTTACCATGACAGGTTGGGGATACACAGTAATGGGCGGTGCTCTTGCTTTAACTATTTTAAACTTACCAGGTTTAACACGTGTTTGTGAAAATGCGATTTCAGAAGTGCCTCATAATGTAAAAGAGGCAAGTCTTGGATTAGGTGCAACGAAATGGCAAACAATTGCTCGTATCATTATTCCGTCGTCATTACCGCAAATTATTACAGGTATTATTTTAGCGGCAGGTCGTATATTTGGTGAAGCGGCAGCGTTAATTTACACAGCGGGTTTAACATCCCCGATTTTAAATTCAGCAGCGGACTTCTCAAGTCCTGCCCATCCTCTAAATCCATTTAGACCAGCTGAAACGTTAGCGGTTCACATTTGGAAGTTAAATTCTGAAGGAGTTATTCCGGATGCAAAGTTGATTGCGACAAAATCTGCAGCTGTATTAATTATTATGGTATTACTATTCAATGTTATTTCGCGCTTGGTAGCATCTATATTGCATAAGCGTTTTACAGGAACGAAAAGAAAAAGTAAAACGACGAAGAAGGTAAAAGCAGCATAAAATACAAAAAGAACTCTCTACTTATAA
>NZ_WIPE01000006.1:0-28213 GCF_009760835.1 Bacillus sp. EE-W1
GCAGTTCGAATCTGCCCCCCTCCACCATTTTATTTAAAATAACCTGAGAGGGTTTATTTTTTTGAAAAGATAACCATACTAGTAAATATTAATGGGCTATAGCCAAGCGGTAAGGCAACGGACTTTGACTCCGTCATGCGCTGGTTCGAATCCAGCTAGCCCAGCCATTAAGAGCCATTAGCTCAGTTGGTAGAGCATCTGACTTTTAATCAGAGGGTCGAAGGTTCGAATCCTTCATGGCTCACCATTTTCGCGGAAGTAGTTCAGTGGTAGAATACAACCTTGCCAAGGTTGGGGTCGCGGGTTCGAATCCCGTCTTCCGCTTTATTACTAAGGGGCCTTAGCTCAGCTGGGAGAGCGCCTGCCTTGCACGCAGGAGGTCAGCGGTTCGATCCCGCTGGCTCCATCTAAATAAAAAAGCTTACATCATATGATGTAAGCTTTTTTTGTATTTAAAAAGACAACTTTCATACTTGTCGTTTAAAATGAAGAAAATGTAAAAGTAAAGGATGGGGGATAATTGTGAAAGTTGTTATTGCATCTGATTCATATAAAGAAAGCTTAAAAGCTATAAAAGTATGTGAAGCTATTGAAAGAGGATTTGGAGCAATTTTTCCTAAAGCAGAGTACGTAAAAATACCAATTGGAGATGGAGGTGAAGGAACGGTTGATTCACTTGTGGATGCTACAGATGGAAGAATGATACCTCTTCATGTGACAGGACCGCTTAGAGAACGTGTACAAGCCTTTTACGGTATGTCTAAAGATAAAAAGACAGCGTTTATTGAAATGGCAGCAGCATCAGGATTACAACATGTTCCGGTTAAAAAGCGAAACCCACTTATTACAACGACTAAAGGAACCGGAGAGCTTATACTACATGCGCTAGACGAAGGAGCTGAGCACATTATTTTAGGACTTGGCGGAAGTGCTACAAATGATGGCGGAGCAGGTATGTTGTCAGCTTTAGGGGTCAGGTTTATAAATGGAAAAGGGGAAGTAATAGAGCCATCTGGAGGAACGTTACATTCGATTGTCGCTATTGATTTTTCATGCATGGATTCACGCTTACTGCATATAAAGATAGAAGCAGCATGTGATGTAGATAATCCGTTAGTTGGAATAAGAGGAGCATCTTTCGTATTTGGGAGGCAAAAGGGTGCGAATGCAGAGATGATGAAAGAGCTGGATGAGAATTTAAAGCATTATGCGAATATCCTTAAACAATACTTATCTTGCGACGTATCTAAAATACCTGGCGCAGGAGCCGCAGGAGGAATGGGAGCAGCTGTTATTGCAGTGTTAAAGGGAAACTTGCGGAGAGGAATTGAAATTGTATTAGACTATACAAATTTTGATAAGCATATAGAAGGAGCAGATTTAATTATAACTGGCGAAGGGAGAATAGATGAACAAACAGCATATGGAAAGGCACCTGTAGGTGTTGCGGAGCGTGCAAAGCATTTTCGTATTCCTGTCATTGCTATTGGAGGATCTGTATCTCCGAATTATCCAGCTGTTCATGAAAAAGGAATCGATGCAGTATTTAGTATTACAGCGAGTCCTATGACATTAGAAGAGGCATATAAAGTAGCGGAAGAGAATATCGAAATGACAGCAAAGAATATTGCCGCAGTATGGAAAATAGCATCAGAAAAACACTTCTAAATGTAGGAGTGTTTTTTATTATTATTTAATAATAATGATGGTAGTTGTTTCATTAAGTTAACTTTATACATAGAATAGTCTTGAAATTGGGTTTTTAAGGCGAATACAAGTGAATAATTTGTATATCCATACAGAAAAATGTCGAGTTGAGTCAGACTATATAAAAGATTTAAAATATTTAGTGAAGGCATAAAAGGGGGATACTATCTATGAAAAAAGAAATCTCAGTTATTGGAGTTCCAATGGATTTAGGACAGATGCGTCGCGGGGTAGATATGGGGCCGAGTGCAATCCGTTATGCAGGCGTAATTGAAAGAATTGAAGAAATTGGATATAACGTTAAAGATATGGGAGATATATGTATAGAGAGAGAAAAAGAAATAGATGTAAATACAAGCTTAAGAAACCTTACACAAGTTGCAACTGTATGTAACGAATTAGCAAGTAAGGTGGATCATATTATAGAAGAGGGACGTTTTCCACTTGTATTAGGTGGTGACCATAGTATCGCAATTGGTACATTAGCTGGTGTTGCGAAACATTATAAAAATTTAGGTGTTATTTGGTACGATGCACATGGTGACTTAAATACAGAAGAAACTTCACCATCTGGAAATATTCATGGCATGTCACTTGCAGCAAGTTTAGGGTATGGACATCAAACGCTTGTAGATTTATACGGGGCATATCCAAAGGTGAAAAAAGAGAATGTTGTCATTATCGGTGCACGTGCATTAGATGAAGGAGAAAAAGACTTTATTCGCAATGAAGGTATTAAAGTATTCTCGATGCACGAGATTGATCGTATGGGTATGACGGCCGTTATGGAAGAAACAATCGCTTATTTATCTCATACTGATGGTGTACATTTATCATTAGATTTAGATGGTCTTGATCCTCATGATGCACCAGGAGTTGGCACGCCTGTAATTGGTGGCCTATCTTATCGTGAAAGCCATTTAGCAATGGAAATGTTAGCGGAAGCTGATATTGTTACATCTGCTGAGTTTGTTGAAGTAAATACAATTTTAGATGAGCGAAACAGAACGGCAACAACAGCAGTTGCTTTAATGGGTTCTTTATTCGGTGAAAAACTAAAATAAATGTAAGAAAAGCAACTGAGAAGTTGCTTTTTTTATTTGAAAATAAGCGTATAATAATGATTTATATTATACTGTACGATAATAATGTTTGACATCTTACCAATTTAGACTAAAGGAGGGTTGTTTGTAATTGTCGTTTGTTTCATGTATGGTATAATTAACTAGTTGTTGGAAATACATACAGATAGAGCATAAAACAATATTTCAATATATGGATAGAATTGCTCGTAAGTAGGAGGAAGGGTTAGCATGCCTTTTGAAGATACGACCATTTTGAAATATCTTAGTACGGTATTAGATATTGCCGTTGTATGGTTTATTATATATAAGCTAATTCTCATAATCCGAGGGACGAAAGCTGTTCAACTTTTAAAAGGGATTACAGTTATTATTGTCGTTCGGATGATCAGTATTTTCCTTGAATTACATACGCTTTATTGGCTAACTGAGCAAGTATTAACGTGGGGATTTTTAGCCGTTATTATTATTTTCCAGCCAGAATTGCGAAGAGCACTTGAGCAGCTAGGACGCGGGAGTTTATTTTCGCGTACTGGAACTCAGGAGGACGATGAGCCTGAAATCGTTGCAACAGCGATAGCGAAAGCGACGGAATATATGGGAAAACGTAGAATTGGTGCATTAATTACTTTGTCAAAAGAGACTGGTATGGGTGATTATGTGGAAACGGGTATTCCGCTAAATGCAAACGTATCATCGGAATTACTCATTAATATTTTCATTCCTAATACACCTCTTCACGATGGAGCAGTAATTATGCAAGGAAGTACCATTAAAGCAGCAGCGTGTTATCTTCCGTTATCGGAAAGTCCTTTTATCTCTAAGGAACTAGGAACTAGGCATCGCGCTGCAATGGGAGTTAGTGAAGTTACTGATAGTATTACAGTAGTTGTGTCGGAAGAAACTGGCCAAATTTCTTTAACGAAAAATGGTAAGTTGCATCGTGATTTGAAGACAGAACAACTGAAAGATATGTTGTTAGCTGAATTTAGTGTGAACGAAAAAACGACTTCTTCGTCTTTATGGAATTGGAGGAGAAAGCGTCATGGATAAGTTAATGGAGAATCATTGGTTTCTAAAAGGGATCTCATTACTATTGGCGTGTATGCTTTTTATGTCAGCGACTTTAACTGAAAAAAATACGACATCGGGGATAATGCCTTTCGCAAATGATGCGAAAGAAACCTTAACTAATTATGCCATTAACCTTAAGTATGATGAAGAGAAATATATTGTAAGTGGTATTCCGTCAGAGGGCGTTAAGGTGAAGTTAGAGGGCCCAAAAGCAGCAGTTGCTACAGCAAAAGCGAAAAAACAATTTGATATACCAGTTGATTTGAGAGATAGCGAAAAAGGAACTTATGAAGTTTCTTTGAAAACGAACGGGCTTCCAGATGATGTGAAAGGAACAGTTCAGCCATCAACAATTAAAATTACTCTACATGAAAAAGCGAGAAAATACGTCCATGTAGACTTAAAATTATCAAATGAGGATCAAATGCCAGCGGGTTCTACTCTCGAAAAATCAAACATTAAACCTGATACTGTTGAGGTAGTTGGGACGAAAGAAGAAATTGAAAGTATTTCATCTGCTAAGGCGTATATTGATTTAAAAGGTGTTAATAAAACTGTTACAAAAACAGCCGAAGTTACATTATACAATAGAGAAGGAAAACGTTTAAATGTAAGAACGAGTCCATCTAAAATTAGTGTAACATTGAATGTGGCGACGCAAGCTACGGCCAATAATACTGAAAAAACTGTTCCTGTAGCGTATACGAAAAAGGGGAGTTTACCAGAAGGATTGGCCGTTACAAATATTAGCATTGAGCCGAGAGAAGTAACGATAGCAGGTCCAAAAGATATCTTGGATAATATACAATCGATAGAGGGGGTCGAAGTAGATCTTAGTCAATTGACAGAGTCTACAACATTCGATACCTCTGTTTTATTGCCAAAGGGTGTAACAAGTGCAAAACCGAATCAAGTGAAGGTTTCGGTAGGAGTGCAAAAAACAAAACAAACGAAAACAAGAACGATTGATGGTATATCAGTTCAAAAAAATGGACTTTCTAAAGATGTTACGGCCCAGCTACTTTCGCCGCAAGATGGGAAGATAAGCGTTGATATTTCAGGAGAAACAAGTATAGTAGATAAAATAACAGCTGCTCAAATAACAGCAGCCATTAATCTGCAAAATGTATCTCCGGGGACGAAGGATGTTTCTATTCAAGTGAGCGGTCCTGGTAATATTTCCATAGAGCCAAAGCAAAAAAGTGCTAAAGTCACAATTGTGAAGAAAGAAAATCCAGACAAAGAAGTACAGGGTAACGGTGAAAAACCAGATTCAAATAATAACCAAGATAATCAAACTGAAAAACCAAAAAATCCTGAAACTGAACCTAAGCCTGACACGGAACAGGAACAAAATAAAGAAAAAGAAAAAGAAAAAGAAACTAGTCAAGAGCCAACAAAAGAAACTAGTCAAGAGCCAACAGTAGATAATCAAAAAGAGCCAGAAAAAGGAGCGAATCATAATGGGTAAATATTTTGGTACAGATGGAGTACGCGGGGTTGCGAACCAGGAGTTAACACCTGAATTAGCGTTCAAAATTGGACGTTTTGGTGGTTATGTATTAACAAAAGATACAGATCGTCCAAAAGTAATTATCGGCCGTGATACACGTATATCAGGACATATGTTAGAAGGAGCTTTAGTAGCAGGTCTATTATCAACTGGAGCAGAAGTAATGCGCCTTGGCGTTATTTCTACACCAGGTGTTGCTTATTTAACAAAAGCGTTAGATGCACAAGCAGGTGTTATGATTTCTGCATCTCATAATCCAGTACAGGATAACGGAATCAAATTCTTCGGTTCAGACGGTTTTAAATTAACAGATGAGCAAGAAGCAGAAATCGAAGCTTTATTAGACAAAGAAGTTGATGAACTACCACGTCCAACAGGTACGAATCTTGGACAAGTGAGTGATTATTTTGAAGGCGGACAAAAATATTTACAATATATTAAACAAACTGTAGAGGAAGATTTCTCTGGTTTACATATCGCTTTAGATTGTGCGCATGGTGCTACGTCTTCTTTAGCTCCATACTTATTCGCGGATTTAGAGGCTGATATTTCAACAATGGGAACTTCACCAAACGGCATGAACATTAACGATGGAGTAGGTTCTACGCATCCAGAAGTATTAGCTAAATTAGTAAAAGATAAAGGCGCTGATATCGGTCTTGCCTTTGATGGTGATGGTGACCGTTTAATCGCTGTAGATGAAAAAGGAAACATCGTTGATGGCGATCAAATTATGTTTATTTGTGCGAAGTACATGAAAGAAACTGGTCAACTAAAGCATAATACAGTCGTTTCAACTGTTATGAGTAACTTAGGTTTCTACAAAGCACTTGAAGCTAACAATATCACAAGTGATAAAACAGCAGTTGGTGACCGTTACGTAATGGAAGAGATGAAGCGTGGTGGTTACAACTTAGGTGGAGAACAATCGGGTCATATTATCTTACTTGATTACATTACAACTGGTGATGGAATGTTAAGTGCACTTCAACTGGTAAACATCATGAAAATGACGAAAAAACCATTATCTGAGCTTGCAGGTGAGATGACAAAATTCCCACAATTACTAGTAAACGTTCGTGTAACAGATAAAAAACTAGCATTAGAAAATGAAAAAATTAAAGAAGTTATTCGTGTTGTAGAGGAAGAAATGAACGGTGATGGCCGCATTCTTGTTCGTCCATCTGGAACAGAGCCACTTATTCGTGTAATGGCAGAAGCACCAACACAAGAAGTGTGTGACGCATATGTACATCGCATTGTAGAAGTTGTGAAAACTGAAGTTGGCGCTGAATAATTCGATAAATTTATTGAAAAGGAGCACAAAAAGTGCTCCTTTTTCATATGTTTTATAGACGATGAAAAAAATTTCATTGACGGTTTATCCATGTTTGTTATAAGATGGTCTTGTTCTTTTTCTCAAAGGAAATATTGTAAATTATAGAAGCGCCAGAACTACAAGTAGTGTAGTTGACGAGGTGGAGTTTATCGAGATTTCGGCGGATGACTCCCGGTTGTTCATCACAACCGCAAGCTTTTACTTAAATCATTAAGGTGACTTAGTGGACAAAGGTGAAAGTGTGATGAGAGAAAAGGAACGGATGAAAACTAGCTGTATAAGTATATACGGACTTAAACCCAATCGAGAGGAAGGTGAAAGCCGTTACAAGCTTACAGGGCTAGCAATATGTAATCCGTTTTTTAGTATAAATAAAAATGGTATCGGACTATGTCGTTACATGTTCGCAGAGCAATGTAAGCATTTGTAACGGCGACTAAACATGTGTGGAATCGTAGGATTTATTGGAGAGCAAGATGCAAAGGAAATTTTATTAAAAGGTTTAGAAAAGCTAGAATATCGTGGATATGATTCAGCAGGTATTGCAGTACAAACAGGTAACGGTGTTGTTGTATACAAAGAAAAAGGTCGTATTGCAAAACTTCGCGAAATCGTAGATGAGAGCGTAGCAGCAAGCGTGGGGATCGGTCACACACGCTGGGCTACACATGGTGTTCCAAGCAAAGTAAACGCGCATCCGCATCAAAGTACATCAAAACGCTTTACACTAGTTCATAACGGTGTAATTGAAAACTATGAATTAGTGAAAAAAGAATATTTACAAGATGTAACGTTCGTAAGTGAAACTGATACAGAGATTATCGTACAGCTTATGGAACAACAAGTGAGCACAGGACTAAGTGTAGAAGAAGCGTTCCGTAATACGCTATCTCTTTTACATGGCTCTTATGCAATCGGATTACTTGATGCTGAAAATCCAAACATGATTTATGTTGCTAAAAACAAAAGCCCGCTATTAGTAGGTGTTGGTGACAACTTTAATGTTGTGGCGAGCGACGCTATGGCGATGTTACAAGTTACAGATCAATTTATTGAGTTAATGGATAAAGAAATCGTAATCGTAACGAAAGAAAGTATTACAATTAAAAACTTACAAGGTGAAACGATTGAACGTGCACCGTTTACAGCGGAATTAGACGCAAGTGATATTGAAAAAGGAACATACCCTCATTTCATGCTTAAAGAAATCGATGAGCAACCACTTGTAATCCGTAATATAATTCAAAAGTATCAAGATGAAAATGGCGAGATTGAACTGAATGCAGACATCCGCAATGCGATTTTAGATAGCGATCGTATTTACATCATTGCATGTGGAACAAGTTATCATGCAGGTCTTGTTGGAAAACAATTTATCGAGAAGTTTGCAAAAATGCCAGTTGAAGTGCATGTAGCAAGTGAATTCTCTTATAATATGCCATTATTAACAGAGAGACCATTCTTCATTTACATTTCACAAAGTGGTGAAACAGCTGATAGCCGTGCAGTACTTGTACAAACGAATGAAATGGGTCATAAAGCATTAACGATTACAAACGTACCTGGTTCTACACTTTCTCGTGAAGCTGATTATACACTTCCGTTATACGCGGGACCAGAAATCGCAGTTGCATCAACGAAAGCTTACACAGCACAGCTTGCGGTACTTTCAATTTTAGCTGCGGACATTGCTAAAGCGAAAGGCGAAGTTCTTGATTTTGATTTAACACACGAATTAGGACTTGTAGCAAATGCGATGATAGAACTTTGTGATCAAAAAGAAGAAATGGACGCATTAGCAAAACAATTTTTAGCAACAACTCGTAACTGTTTCTTCATCGGACGTAGCGTAGATTTCTACGTAGGATTAGAAGGTGCGTTAAAGCTAAAAGAAATCTCTTACATCCAAGCAGAAGGATTTGCTGGAGGAGAATTAAAACACGGTACAATCGCCTTAATTGAAAATGGTACACCAGTTATCGCACTTGCTACACAAGAGCACGTAAACCTTGGAATTCGTGGTAACGTGAAAGAAGTAGTAGCACGCGGAGCAAACCCATGTATCATCTCAATGAAAGGCTTAGAAATGGAAGGTGACAGCTTCGTATTACCAGCTGTACACGAAGCATTAGCACCGCTAGTAGCAGTTATTCCATTCCAACTTATTTCATACTATGCAGCACTTCACCGCGAGTGTGACGTTGATAAGCCACGTAACTTAGCTAAGTCTGTTACTGTTGAGTAGGAGATTGGTAGGTTAATAAATATAGCTTTAAAATAAATTTACGAATTTGTACCCCTTTAGATATTTTATCTAAAGGGGTATTTTTGTGCTGAAAAAGAACATCTAAAATTGGTAAGTGGATAGAACCCTATAGATTAAATTTTAACTTTATCAGATTCACTTTTATTTATCTGAATTTTCCGTTATCATTTTAAGTATTCGTGAACAATTTCCTTTATTACGACAAGAAGAGACAATAGATTCATGGACATTACAAGGGGGCTTATTATATGAAAGTGAAAGCAAAAACATATTTAAGTATAGAAGAGATTATTTCATTACCGGTCTTATCAAGTGCAAACATAAGTGATGATGGCGAAAACGTAGCATTTGTTAAGAAGAGCGCTAACTGGGAAGATAATACGTATAGAAATCATGTATGGATATATGAAGCAGATAAAGGGCAGAGTTACCCACTAACAAATGGGGATATAGATAGTATACATCCATTATGGTCTCCAGATTCCAAGAGCATTGCATACCTTAGCCCAAGCGGTGAGGGGGCTAATACAAATCAGATCTTTGTAAAATCAATAGAAGGTGGTAGTGAGGTTCAAATTACGGATGAGAAGGAAGGAGTTAATACATTCAAATGGGAGCCTACTGGTAAAGGTTTTTATTATATTGCACAGTCAAAAGAATGTGAGGAAATAAAGAAACGTAAGGGACTATATGGAGATTTTCACCATGTAGGTAAGGAACATCGGAATAATTGTTTATACTACGTTGAAATAGAAAAAGTGATACAAAATGATAAACAGGAACGGAAAGTTAGCGGTATTTATCAACTAACGAATGGTAAGGATTTTTATATACATAACTTTGATATTTCAAATGATGGGAAAAAGGTTGTATGTATGGCTACACCAAGCTTAAACGATTATATGAATGGTGATATATATATATTAGATGTTAGAGCTGGGGAACTACAAAAGATGAATATAGATAAGTTGTTAGGAGCGAGCGTCTGCTTTTCTCCTGAGGAAGATAAAATATGTTACGCAGCAAGCATAAGAGAGAAGGATTACTATAGAAATCATATACAAGATAATACATTAGAGATATATGATATGAATACTGGAGAGGTAATTCAACCTTTAACAAATTTTGATAGTACGGTTATGCCATTACAGTGGACAGCTAAAGGGATTTTAATTAGATGGCAGGATAAAACGAATTATCGTATTGGATTGCTATGTGAGGATGGCACTGTGGAAATGTTAAGCGAAAAAGTAGATGGCTTTATAATGGATGCCTCTATAACAAGGGATGGCAATCATATAACCTATAATAAGGCTATAACAAATGAAACCTTTGAAATCTATTTGGATGATAAAAAAGTAACAAATGAAAATAGCTTTTTCGAAGGAAGGCTTAAAAGTAACAGAGAAATCATCTCATGGAAAAGTAGTGATGGACTGGAAATAGAAGGAGTTTTATCAACCCCAGTAGAGTTTGACGCAAATAAAAAATATCCCTTATTAGTAGTAATCCATGGTGGTCCGAATTGGGCGTCCTTTCCGATATTTTCAGACTGTTTTAATGAGAAATATCCGATTGAACAGTTTATCGACAAAGGCTTTATCGTTTTAGAGCCAAACTATAGAGGAAGTTCTGGTTATGGTAATGAATTTTTAAAAGCAAACTATAGAAAACAAGGACTTGCTGATTATGATGATGTTATATCTGGAGTGGATGCACTAGTTGAAAAAGGGATTGTAGATAAAGAGAGAGTAGGGGTTATGGGATGGAGTAACGGAGGATATATATCAGCTTTCTGTTCTACATGTAGCAGTAGATTTAAAGCTATTTCAGTTGGGGGCGGCATTACGAACTGGAGTACCCATTATGTAAATACAGATATCCCTTACTTTATTAGCATGTATTTAGGAAATACTCCATGGAATGATCCAGAGGTATATAAGAAAACATCACCAATGACATATATTAAATCAGCCTGTACGCCTACCTTAATTCAACATGGGGAAAAGGATGTAAGAATTCCAATTACAAATGCATATGAGCTATATGAAGGGTTAAGAGATATGGAAGTTGATACGGAGTTAATTATATTTAAAGGAATGGCATATAGTTCGAATCAGCCAGGAATGAATGTGGCTATTATGAAGCAGAACTTGATGTGGTTTTCACACTATATTCTTGGAGAAAGCATGAAAGATTTTCGTACTATATAATGGATATCCGCACAGGGATTTTTCGTTGTGCAATTGTATCAGATTGTTGTAAACTGTATGCAAACCATTATTGAGAAGATTTAAATGATTATAGGGAACGGAATTCGGAGGACTAATATGACAGAGAATAAAAATGAGTTATCTGTAGAACAACGTGAAGAACTATTAAAAGTATTACAAGCTCGTTTTGAGAAAAACATGAACCGCCATGAAGGTCTTGAATGGGATAAAGTTGAAGTGAAGCTGGCTACTAATACTGAAAAATTATGGTCAATTTATGAAATGGAAGTAACTGGCGGTGAGCCGGATATTGTTGCTTATGATGAAGAGAAGGACGAGTATACTTTCTGTGATTGTTCAAAGGAGAGTCCTAAAGGGCGCAGAAGCCTTTGCTATGATCTTGAAGCGTTAGAGTCAAGAAAAAAACATAAACCAGAAAATAACGTTATTGATGTGGCAACTGCTATGGGCATTGAATTATTAACGGAAGAACAATATCGAGAGTTGCAACAGCTTGGGGATTTCGATATGAAATCATCAAGCTGGGTACAAACGCCTTCAGATATTCGAGAACTCGGTGGTGCTCT
Source organism: Bacillus sp. EE-W1 (assembly GCF_009760835.1). Lineage (NCBI taxonomy): Bacteria > Bacillati > Bacillota > Bacilli > Caryophanales > Bacillaceae > Bacillus > Bacillus sp. EE-W1. The sequence goes on from NZ_WIPE01000006.1 coordinate 11,782, forward strand.
ATTTTGCGATTATCGATTTGGACACGTTTTTGTGTACCACAATGGAGCAGATTCCTACTATGCTGCTAGAGGATTTCGTGGTTCGTTAAGAGTTTAAATTTGGAGTAAGTAGAAAAGAGCCTATACTTAGGCTCTTTTTTTTATTTATATTTTAAAAGTAAACGGTTACTACGCAGTTTTACTTAACTTATATGTTTCATGGTTGTTTTTACGGAAAAGTTTAGGGAAAACATAGCCATCTAATCCAATACGTCCAGCGTTATGACCTGCAACTAAAATGAACATAGTTAAAATAAGCAGATTTGGGTTTACACTAACAGTTCCACTTAGTAAAAATGAAAGATTCATTATAATTCCAAAGAATGCAGCAGTTTTTGTTAATCCACCTAAAATTAAACCTAGACCTACTAAAATTTCTCCCCATTGAACTAAAAAGCTAAATAGGTCTGCGTTTGGAAGAACAAAGTGTTGAAGGAAATCTGCCCACCAACTTTGTACGGCAGGGTGATCACCTGATGCCTGAGCAATAGCGCCCTTTAGAAAACCACTTGCATCAAAAGATTGTCCGAAAACTTTACCTATCCCAGCAGTGAGCCATGCATATCCTATGTAAAATCTTAAAAATAATAATATGAAAGCAGCACGTTTATCAGTTCTTAAAAAATTGATAACCATTGAAATCCCTCCAATATTTTATTTACATGTTTATTATATATCCATTGTGAAAAGATTCACAATGGATAAAGTGTGAACAAAAATTATGATTTTTCATTTGTACATAAAGTATTTGTAAATGAATTGTTTGGAGGGTGAACAATTCATGAAGGGAGCTCTTCACTAAAATATGTAGCTCCCATAGTAAACAGATTCATGTATGTTCTTTTAACTAGCTATTATTAGTTTATCTTGTCTTTTCCTTATTATTTCTCCGGTTTTATATAAGGAACAACTTGTGCAGTAACCCCTACAGAAGCACCGCGAATAAAGTCTTGGTTTTCTAATGCCTTAAAGTTTTCTGTTTTTCCTGTTAGCATAACCCCTAAGATTTTCACTTGATCGAATGGTTTGTCCTTGTTTGATTTTAAAAACTTCTGGATATCTTCGTCATGTCCATCGTCATCGTATTGGTTAAGTGAATCAACGAACTCTTTGTACGCTTCTTCAGGGGACTTGTCTGGATTAAATCCGTAAATTGGCATACCAGCGGGTCCTTTACTTTCATCTCCAATTGGTGAGGTCATGTATAACCATACAATGTTTAAGTTGTCTGGAATCTTCTCTTTAATTTCTTGTAGTGTGTAGGGCTGGTTGAAAGAGATAGCAACTTCGGCAACATAGTTGTTCATTTGTGAAACTTCCCCTAATTCATTTTGGACACCATCAAAATATTCCTTAATAGCGGGATTATAAAATGTTGCAAATTTTTTCTTTGTTTGTTTATCGTACTCATAGAACTCTTTATTGGACCAATAAAAACCAGGCGTTAATTCATTGGAATCGATATTGATACGGATCCAACCATAGGAGCTTGTTAATGTATTCCACGGGACTACGTAACCATTAATATTTTTAGAACGATTTGATATAATATTGCCGCCAAACATGGATGAATTACTCGTTACTTGAGAGTTAATTTGTACATTCGGTTCTGCAATTGCGTTATGTAAAAAGAGTCGTTCGTGAAGCTTCGTAGAGCTTTTTGCTGCGAAGTAATTGCCAACTTTATAAAGTATAGGGATAAGTATGATTACAACGATCATAGAGGTAATGATACTTTTAAATAAATGTTTCCTTTTAGCTTTTTTTAATGCATCTTTTAAAGAAGTATCCATTAAGATTTTCCTCCTATTTTTGAGTGAACTGCTTTACGTGCACGATGTAACTTTTGTTTGACGCTGTTTACTTGAATATCTAGTATTAGGGCGATTTCCTCATATGAAAAGTTGTAGTAGTACTTTAAAAAGAAAGCTTCTTTATACTCTAGTTTTATATCTTTTAATAGATAGAAAATCTCATCTTTATTTAAAACAGCGTCTAATTCTCGGTCTGTATATTGTAATTTTGAATAAATCTCTTCAGTTAAATAAATGTTTTGTTGCTCTTTTTTCCTTTTCAAGTCAATGTATTCGTTTAATGCGACTCTGAAAAACCATGGACGTATGTTACTCTCGGTTAGATTATCTAGCAATGTGTATACTTTATAGAAGGTATTTTGGATGATGTCTTCTGCATCTTCTTTTATAGCCCCTTTCGCTAATAGTAGTTTGAACACTTCCTCCCCTAAATTGATAAGATAGGAGGTCAATATATTTTCTTTTCCCATCACTTTTCCTCCCTACACTTATACAACGGATAGGTAATGATAAATGTATACACTTAAATTAAAATTTTGTTCTTTATACAAATAGAAAAGGCATATAACAATCATATGTTATATGCCTTTTCTAATATATACTTAGTAATTTATTTAGGTAATGTAAATTTAACTTTTTTACCTTGTGAAATATCTTTAGCTTCTTTATTTCTCATAGGTCCTAACTCAATCTCAAAGCTTTTGTCTTTCCAAATCTTTTCATACTGCTCTTGATCTAAAATATATACTTGTAGTAACTCTCCAGATGTTCCTGTTTTGACTGAAGCATTATAGTCATAATTTAATAGCATACCTTCATTAATCGTATATTGTGTACCATCATTCACTCTTAATGTAGAGCTTATAGGAGATAGTGAAACGTCTTGAGCATCTTTGTTATCAAGCTTGAATTTTACTGTTAACAGAACAAGACCGTTTTTAAAATTTGCAAAGCGTGGAGCTTCGACGGAATTTGGTGTGAATTGAGTGAATTGGTATCCGTCTAATGTAACATTAACAGCGCCTAATTCTTGGCTGTTATTAATACTTGATTTCTCTTTTAACATTTTTTTATCGCCCATGTTATTAGCTGTAGCTTTATCTTGGTAGAAAGTGTTATCTGTTGCAACCTTTTCAGCACCTTGTTTGTTTAAACTTAATGAAAAGCTTCCAGGACTTCCGATTGGAGCATCAAATTTTCCTTTATTAGCTTGTGCAGTTGGGACTGTGACTGAGACTGTTGAGAGACTTGAGATTTTCGCTAGATCATCTTTTCCGAATGGATACGCGATATAACCAGAAATAGTTTCCCCTGCTTTTACTAAGTAATCATTCGTTGGAGCAAGCTTAGTTGGTAGCTGATCTTCTTTTGGAATTAAATCTTTATAGTTACTATACGTTTTCTGCGCACCAGTAAATGACATGTCCAATGCTGGCATATAATAAATATCTTTAGCTGAACTATTTTTTACGCTGTAGTTCACAAGAATAACTCCGCCCTCTGTTTGACGATTAAACGGAATGTCGAAGTTTGTATGGAATCCATTTAATTCAACTAATGTGTAACCGTTCATTGATACTGAAACATCTTCAGCTTTATACACTTGTGGTTCCTTATTTTCAAAAAGAACTTTTGTTTTACCACCTGTTTCTTTTTCCATATAGGAAATCAGCTTAGAGTAATCGCTTGAGCTAGTAGCTGTATTTTCAGGCTTTTTATCTTCAGTTTTTTTATCTTCGGATTTTTTTTCTTCAGGTTTATTTTCTTTCGTTGTATCCGTTTTTTCTGTTTTGCTTTCTTTTGTTGTATTTTCTTTTTGTTCTTTATTTGTCGTATCGCTTTGACCACAGCCAGTTATTACAAACGCTGCTACGATTACTGTAGAAAATAAAGAAAGTAATTTTTTTGACATGTTTCTTCCCCCTATTTGTTTAAAACTAGTTGAGTCTGTATAATCAGACCGTTTACAACTCTCACATTAGCCCCACATTTTATTATAAAAAATGTAGCCAGTATTTACCAGTGTTTTTCTAATTATTTTAATTATTTAGTTATTGTAATATATTAAAATTAGTGGAAGATCGCCATGGAATATCGATTTTTATTTTTTTATCATTTGAAATATTACATCATATTGGTATGATAGAAATAGAGATATATGGAAAGGGGACAAGGACTTAATATGTGGATGAGCTTGTAATGATTAGAAACTAGATAGATAAATTTTTCTCTCATAAGTGAGGGTTTATTTAGTTATCTGTAAATCATTCAAGGACTGCATATTCGGTTTGTACATCCCTTTTGTAAGGATAATGTGTAGGGAAATTCATATCTCTTATATAAAGTATGCGTCCTTTAAATTGGAGGAGTATATGATGAATCAATTAAAAAATAAAATAGCAGTTGTTACAGGTGTAAGTCGTCTAGATGGTATAGGCGCAGCAATTTGTAAAGAGTTAGCTGAAGCAGGATACGATATATTTTTTACGTATTGGACAGCGTACGATAAAGAAATGTCTTGGGGCGTTGATCAAAGTGAACAAACACAATTAAAAGAAGAGTTACTAAAAAACGGTGTGAAAGTATCGAGTATGGAGTTAGATTTAACTCAGAATGATGCACCGAAAGAGCTTATAAATAAAGTTACTGAACAACTAGGCTACCCTCATATATTAATTAATAATGCAGCGTATTCTACAAATAATGACTTCTCTAATTTGACTGCTGAAGAATTAGATAAGCACTACATGGTAAATGTTCGTGCAACTACATTGTTAAGTAGTCAATTTGCCCGAGGATTTGATAAGAAATCTGGTGGTAGAATTGTGAATATGACGTCGGGACAATTTCAAGGGCCTATGGTTGGAGAGCTAGCGTATGCAACAACGAAGGGAGCTATTGATGCCCTTACGAGTTCGTTGTCAGCTGAAGTCGCCCACCTAGGTATAACAGTGAATGCAATTAATCCAGGTCCAACTAGTACAGGCTGGATGACTGAAGAGATAAAGCAAGGATTAAAGCCGATGTTTCCTTTTGGTAGAATTGGTGAGCCGAGGGACGCGGCAAGACTCATTAAGTTTTTAGTAAGTGAAGAAGCAGAATGGATTACTGGACAAGTTATTCATTCTGAAGGTGGATTTAAAAGGTAAAAAGAAGGTATCTCACCCTAGTGAGATACCTTCTTTTTTAATCTTTCTTCAATCTTCGTGCAACACCATTTCCTAAAGACTGCAACCCTTGAACGAGGATAATTAAAATAAAGACTGTTGCATACATTACTTCCGGTTCGTAGCGTAAATGGCCGAATCGATATGCTAAATCACCAAGACCGCCAGCACCTACAAGCCCAGCCATTGCTGTTGCGCCAATTAATCCAATTGTCGCGATTGTTAACCCAAGTACAAGGGAGGGACGAGCTTCTTTCACCATAACGTGCCAAATGATTTTTATAGTAGAGACGCCCATTGCTTGGTAAGCTTCAATAACACCACGATCGACTTCTAATAATGCTGTCTCCATCAATCTTGCGATATAGGGAGCAGTGAAGACGACAAGCGGTACGATGACACCTTGCACACCAATGGATGTTCCCATTAGAAACTTTGTAAAAGGTAAAATAAAGAATAGTAGAATGATAAATGGAAGAGAGCGAATAACGTTAATAATTGTATTAAGAATTGGATAAATGATTTTATTTTCGTGCTGTCCACCAGGTCTCGTTAAAACAAGCGTGACGCCAAGTGGTAGTGCAATAAGGATAGAGATGAATAGTGAAATAGATGTCATTTGAAATGTTTGAATGGTTGCTTCCCATATGACTTTACCCCATTCATCCAAAAAGGACTTGTTTCCCATAATCTGTTCTACCTCCTTCTACGATGATCCCTTGCTCTTGTAAAAATGATAAAGCACGGTCTATTTCAGTTTTTTCACCTTGCATATGAATAATCAGTTTCCCATATGCTTCATGTTTTAGCTGTGTAATATTACCGGATAAAATATTCGGATACACTTGAAAGCGCTTTGTAGCGATAGCTAACGCTGGTTCGCCAGAAGAGTTCCCTATAAATGAAAGTGTTACGATTTCACCGGTTCTTTGTAGCTCTTTCTGTACGTCTTCAGGAATCTTCGCTGCAAATGCACTATTTACGAATTTTTTCGTTGTTGCATGTTGTGGGTTTGTGAATATATCCTTCACAGTCCCGCTTTCAACTACTGCTCCATGTTCCATAACAGCAACTCGGTCACATATACGCTGGATAACATTCATTTCATGTGTAATTAATAAAATTGTGATCCCGATTTCTTCATTAATCTTTAATAATAGGTCGAGAATAGATTCAGTTGTTTCTGGATCCAAAGCACTCGTTGCTTCGTCGCTTAATAACACTTCCGGTTCATGTGATAGTGCACGTGCAATGGCAACACGTTGCTTCTGGCCGCCAGAAAGTTCGCTCGGATATGCATCTTTTCGGTTAAAAAGATCGACAATACGTAAATACTTTTCTACCCTTTTTTCAATTTCATTTTTGGAAAGACCAGATAGACGTAACGGTAATGCGATATTTTCATAAACTGTCACAGTTTTAAGTAAGTTGAATCCTTGAAAAATCATTCCGATTTTTTGTCTCGATTTTGCTAGTTCTTTTGCTGATAAAGTTGTTAAGTCTTGGCCGTTTACAATGATATTTCCTGTCGTTGGTTTTTCTAATAAATTTACACATCGAATTAATGTACTTTTACCAGCGCCACTATATCCAATGATTCCAAATACTTCGCCCTTTTTTACTTGAAGGGAAGTAGGTTTAAGAGCTTCTACATTCCCTTTTTTTGTTGTAAATACTTTGGATACATTTTTTAATTCAATCATTATCGTCAGCTCCTACCAAGATGGTAAAACTGAACCATCAAATTTTTTCTCGATAAATTCTTTTACTTCTTTAGATTGATAAGCTTTCTTTAATTTATTTACAACAGCATCATCTTTATTTTCAGTACGAACAACGACCCAGTTTACATATGGTGAATCTTTTCCTTCACGGAAAATAGAATCTTTCGCAGGGCTTAATTTTGCACCTAATGCAAAGTTTGTATTAATTGCAGCTGCTTTCACTTCACTTAGTTGTGTCGGTAATTGAGATGCCTCTAATTCAACAATTTTTAATTTCTTTGGGTTTTCAATTACATCTTTCGCAGTCGCTTTTTCTGTAGCCTTTGGATCCACTTTTAAAACGCCTGCTTTTTCAAATAGTTTTAAAGCTCGAAGTTCATTCGTTGGATCATTTGGTACAGCGATTGCGTCGCCCTCTTTTAAGTCTTTTACATCTTTTATGTCTTTAGAATATACGCCCATAGGGAATGTTACTGTTGAAAATACTTCAGTTAATTTCATATTGCGTTCAGCTTTAAATACGTCTAAATAAGATTTCGTTTGATAGCTATTTACATCGAGGCTTTTTTCATCTAAAGATACGTTTGGTGCTACATAATCATTAAATACTTTTACATCAATTTCGAGACCGTCTTTCGCTGCCACTTCTTTTACCTTTTCAAAAATTTGTTCATGCGGTCCACCCGTTACACCGACAGTAATCTTTTCCTCATCTAATGCTTTTACCTCTTTATCAGAATTAGCACCACATGCACCTAACAATAATACCGCTCCACTTACAATGCTCAATAATACTTTTTTCATCTATAGTTCCCCCTTCATATACGTTCCAAAATAAAAAGCACCTCTCAAAAATAAGAGAGGTGCCGAATAGACAAAATAGGTTCCTCTCTTATCTTCCAAAACGAAAACTCGTTTTGCAGGAATTAGCACCTTAGCTTATACGTCATAAGCTCGGTTGCCGGGCATCATCGGGCCAGTCCCTCCGCCACTCTTGATAAGAGTATGTGTATGTAGTTTTTTAATATGGTACTAATAGTAAATCTTACAAATAGAATTGTCAATATTATTTTCTGAATATATTTTATTTTAAGGTAATGGAAACATTCCCTTTTTTATGTCCCTTTTCCACATGCATATGAGCTTCAGCAATTTCTTCTAATCGGTAAGTTCTATCAATAACGGGCTTTAGTTTTTCCGTTTCGACTAGTTTTTTTAATAGAATCATATCCTCTTTACTTACCTTGGCCATCATTCCATTAACAGATACATATTTTCCATTGGATGTTAATGTATTTGTACAAAGGGATTTTTTATACTTCCCAACTGCATCAAATATAATATCGTAGCGCTCGCCCGGCTTAGTAAAATCTTCTTTCGTATAATCAATTACTTTATCAGCTCCTAAAGATTGAACGAGTTCAAAATTTGAATTACTACAAACAGCCGTAACGGTCGTACCGAAATATTTAGCAAGTTGTACAGCAGCTGTTCCTACTGATCCGGAGGCACCATATATGAGCACTTGTTGCCCTTTTTTTATACGGCCCTTTCTCAGGAAATGCAATGCTGAAGTTCCACCAAAAGGAATAACTGCCGCTTCTTCATACGTCACATTGGTAGGTTTTAATGTTATTAATCCACTTTCATGTACACATGTATATTCAGCATAAGCACCAGCATGAAGGCCAGTTAATGCAAAGATAGGATCTCCCTCTTTAAATTGAGTTACATCTGTTCCTATTTCTTCGATTTCACCGGATAACTCTACGCCGAGTATAGGGTTTCTCGGTTTTCTGAAACCTAATATGATCCGCATAGGAATCCAAAATAAGAGGGGACTATTAAAACCGCGTATTCTACAATCTCCAGTCGATACACTTGTTGCGTGAATTTTAATTAATACTTCGTTCTTTTTAGGTGTAGGTTTCTCTATATTTTGAAGCTGAAGAACGTTAGGTGGTCCATACTGTGTGCAAATGATCGCCTTCATAATGACCTCCTGAAATGAGTTGTTGTTATTTACATCATATTTAAAACCTTCATTAAACATGTCGCTATATAGCGAATATAGATTAAAAATTATATAGATTTCATAGGAAAAGAGGTGATATTATTTTGGGAAAGGGGGCGACATTATGAAAAAAATTATTTTTGTTTCAAGTTTAGTACTTGCAATCAGTCTAGGGGTAGGGTGTAGTAATGAGAAAACAGCAAAGACGGATGAACCGAAAAAAGAATCAGTTCAAAAAGAAAAAGAATTAGCAGCGAAGGATGTTTTCAAGAAAACGAACGAAGCTTTTAAAAATGAAGAGCATGTAACGATGACATATGGTGTAGGGGTAAAAGCTGAGGGAACAGAGATGGATATATTAAAGGCTAAGATGCAATTAGAGCCAAAGACAAAGAATTCTCGTTCTGAAATGAATATTTCCGGTACAGATGTTGTAGTGTATACTGTGGATGGTAAAGTTGCTGGTGAGGTAAAAAACCCTAATACAGGAGAAGTTATAACCGTACCAGAGGAGCAATTAAACGCTGGTGGAATGAAAGCGACTCAAGATATTATAGATAAGTTAGAAGTACCAGCAGTAGTTTTAGATAAAATGAAGATGGAGAAAAGCGGAGATAAATATAAACTGAAATTTACATTAAAAGGGCAAGAAACAGAAAGTATGTTAACTAGCATGGATGAAACACAGAAGAAAATGTTACAAGCACAAAATGCGAAGATAGAAGAAGTGGATGCAGAATATATCATTACAAAAGATTTTAAATATGAATCAGCAAAGATAGACATGATTATGAGTAGTAACGGCAAGGATAAAGCACACATTATTACGAACGCAAAATATACGTCGTACGAAAAGTTTGACCCAATACAATTGCCGGCAGCAAAGTAATAGTTTTGATGAGGGGGGACCTAAAATAAGGTGCCCTCTTTTTTGTATACTTTCTTCATAGGAAAATAGGTACAATATGAAGAGGGAAAACTGTAGAAGAGGAGAGTGTCATTTGAAAAAAAGAAAGATAGCGGTGGTCATTGTGGCTTATACAGTGTTGCTTGCAACATCTGTAAATACATATAAAGAGCAACTAAAGCACCCTATTATGAGCGATGTAGGAAAGTTGCTTCCAACGAAAATTAAACGTGTTGAAAATGCTGAGGATGAACGTTCATTAAAACAGGTAGTGAAAGATGCAAATACTTCCGGAGAGAAAATTTCCATTGCAGGTATGCAACATAGCCAAGGAGGACAGACGTATTATCCGAACGGCACGATGCTTGATATGAAGGGGTATAATAAAATATTAGAATTTGATCCGGAGGAGAAGAGGATTAGGGTGCAAAGCGGTGTCACATGGAATGACATTCAAAAGAAAATCAATCCATATGGTCTTGCGGTTCAAGTAATGCAATCTCAAAATATTTTTACTGTTGGTGGTTCATTAAGTGTGAATGTACATGGGCGTGATATTCGTCATGAAGCATTGATTGATACAGTAGAGTCATTCAGATTGTTAATGGCAGATGGTACGGTACGTAATGTAAGTAGAGAAGAAAATGCAGAGCTATTTCCATATGTCATAGGTGGTTACGGGTTATTTGGTGTCATTTTAGATGTGACATTAAAGTTAACTGATGATGAATTATATGAAATGCATACGAGAATGATAGATTATAAAGAATACACATCTTATTTCAAAGATAAAGTGAAAAGAGATGAAAATGTTCGTATGCACTTAGCCCGTATTTCTGTTGCCCCCAATTCATTTTTAAAAGAGATGTATGTGACAGATTATACATTGGCGAAAAATCAAAATATGAGGGAAGAGTACAGTGAATTAAAAGAGGAAACTATTATAGCTGCACCGAAATTTTTACTCGGATTATCCCGTTATAGCGATTGGGGAAAGAATACATTTTGGGATATACAAAGAAGTTATTTTGAGCGTACAGATGGAGCGTATGAGACGCGAAATAATGTTATGAGGTCAGATAGTGCCTTTATGGAATATGAAAATCCGAATAGAACAGAAGTGTTACAAGAATACTTTGTGCCTATAGATTTCTTCACGGAATACATAGATGATTTACGTAACGTATTAAATGAAGAAGAGTTTAATTTGCTCAATATTACGATTCGTTATGTGGAAAAGAATGAAAATGCAGTTTTATCCTATGCGAAAGATGATATGTTTGCGCTAGTTCTTTTAATTAACCAAGGACGCTCAGAGGGTGAAATAAAGAAAACAGAAGATGTCATTCAGAAAATGATTGATGTTACTTTAAAACATAATGGTAGTTATTATTTACCGTACTATTCGTATCCAACGAAGGAGCAGTTAAAGAGGGCATATCCTCGTATAGAAGAATTTCTTCAGAAGAAAAAAGAAGCGGATCCGAAAGAGAGATTTGTGAATTTATTTTATAGGGAGTATACGAAATGACATATAGAAGATTTGTAGCGTCACAAAGCATAATTATGATGGCGGGAAGTATGGTATTTCCTTTTTATATTCTATTGCTTCGGAATGTTGGGAATAGCTTCTCGCAGTTTGGCTGGGCGTATGGCTTATTTGCTTTAACTTCAGCACTTGTATATCCATTAGTAGGAAAGATGTCTGATCGAGTAGGCGATCAAAAATTATTAATTATATATGCTTGGTCCATGGCAATATTAATGCTTTGTTTCCCGATTGCCACGGAAGTCTGGCATGTGTATATTCTTCAAATTGTAATGGGAGTTTTAGGTGCTGTGCAGCGTAATACCGAGAAGACGTCGTTAGCACGAAAGGTTGTGCAAGAAAATGCTGGTTATGAGATTGGAAAATATCATGTGTGGACATCGATTGGAGGAGCAATAGCAATTATTGCAACGGGATATTTAGTAGATTTCTTTACGATTGGCACCATTTTTTATATTGCATCTATCTTATATGTAGTGAGTGGGATTGTATTAAGTAGTAAAAAAATATAATCATCCCCATTTTTACCTGAATACCCTTTATTTGTTATACTAAAAGGGAAAATAAAAGAAAAGGGGACATTGCCTTTGATGAAATTTTTAATTTTAGCTATTCTCACTTTGTTTTTGATTCCATGGACAAGAAGCGGTAGTAAACTTCGAGCAGTGGATAAGAAAGGGGATGAGAAGGTTGTAAAGGGTAAGAAATCATCCATTTTAGTTATTCCTGTATTATTTTGGATAGGTATTGCAATCTATGAATATCTTTGGCTAATCGATGATCGAGCAGATTCGATTCTTACTCATTATGCCGTTGCAGTAGCAGTTTTAATTGGGCTTGTTTTATTTTCACAAAATCAAATAGGGAAATTAGAAGGTACGTTAAAGGGACTTCTAATGTTTGTTTTACTCGCAAGTTACGGCTATTTTGGTTATTTACACGATATAGTAATCACGCAAAAAAAATATGATTCTGTTGTGAAGATCGAGAAAGATATTTCAGAGCCGTTTACTGAAAATGATCAACCGTTTACAGTACCGCCAAAGACAGCGGAGAATAAAATGAAAAAAGTATTTGGGGATATTCCGAAAGTAGCTTATTTTGAGCTAGGGGAATTAACGCCACAAATGGTAAATGGTGAGGCTTTATATGTAGCACCGATTGAAGTTTCAGGCTTTTTTAAAGCACGTAAAGCTGAGACAATTCCAGGGTACGTAACGATGTCAGGTACGAATCCTGATGCGGAAGCGAAATTGCATCTTGGTTATAAAATGAAATATGTGCCGAGCATGTTCTTCGGGAATAATTTAGAGCGTGTTGTAAGGCAAGCAGAACCAAATCTAATCTTTAAAGGGAAACCTAAATTTGAAGTGGATGATAAAGGGAAACCGTATTATACAATGACGTATGGTGAATTTATTTCAGGAAGATCTGGATTTGAGGTAGAGGGCGTTGTAGTAGTAGATGCACAAACAGGTGAAGTGAAAAGATATGATAAAGGAAAAGCGCCTAAATTTGTTGATGGTGTATTAAATCACGAGACCGCATCTACATTAAATACATACTTCGGTAAATATATTCACGGATTTTGGAATACGAAATTCTCGCAAACGGATATGAAGATTCCGACTGAGTGGGGAACGAAAGAAGGAGTTACACCAATTTTCGGTAAGGATGGAACGTTATATTACTTTACTGATTTCACCTCTCCAAAAGAGGGAGTAGATTCTGCGTTAGGTTACTCGCTTATCGATGCGCGTACAGGTAAGTTGTATTACTATAACGGAAAAGAAGTGAAGGGGATTATGGATGGTTCAGCTGCTTCGGAAGTAGTGGATAATTCCTTTAAGAGAGAGAAATGGCATGGAACGATGCCGGTTATTTATAACGTGTATGGTAAACCTTCTTGGATTGTACCTGTTATTGATGACGGGGGATTAGTACGTGCTCATACAGTTATCTATGCTTCTAATGCGAAAATATTTGCAACAGGTTCGACGCAAAAAGAAGCGCTTGAGAATTATAAAAATGCGCTGAGTGGAAGTGGAGATTCATTTAGACCGACTTCAAATGGTAAAGAAGCACAAAAAGAAGGCGTTGTACAACGTGTATATAAAGAAAAATCAGGTGAAAATACAATTGTGTATGTACTGTTAGAGAATGAACAAAAAGTATTTATGATACCGGTGAAGAAATTCCCATATGCTATGTTTACAGAAGTGGGAGATCCAATTCAAATCACATATTTAGATACAGGAGAGGCGATGTCTTCCGTATCTAAATTTACAAATAGCAATTTGAAAAAGTAAAGCGATAGAAATTCTATCGCTTTTTTTTACGGTATGAAACAGGAAAATGAACTATACTTGACGTATGTTTATGTTGTAACTATAATTGTTACGATTTAGTATTTATCGGAAAGGGTGAACGGAAAAGTGAATGGAGTTAATCACGAAATATATAAACCTGTCAAGACAAATAGGTTATGGATGATTCTTGTATTAGGGACACTTACGGCGATTGGGCCATTATCTATTGATATGTATTTGCCTTCTTTACCAAAATTAACAGATGATTTACAAACAGGCGCATCTCTTGCACAGCTTACATTGACAGCATGTTTGCTTGGGCTTTCAGTAGGACAATTATTTGTTGGTTCAATTAGTGACATTTACGGAAGGCGCAAACCTCTTATTATCGCTCTTATTATTTATGTTGCTTCTTCTTTACTTTGTGCTATTGCACCATCTATTTGGAGTTTAGTGTTATTGCGCTTCTTACAAGGGGCTTCAGGATCGGCCGGGATTGTTATATCACGTGCAATGGTACGTGACATGTATTCAGGTTCTGAAATGACGAAGTTTTTCTCACTGCTCATGTTAGTAAACGGAGCAGCGCCTATTTTGGCACCGATTATAGGGGGACAATTACTACAGTTCACAACATGGCGCGGTGTCTTCATCGTTCTCGGAGCAATTAGTGTATTCATGTTAATATCAGCTACTTTCGTATTACGTGAAACATTACCTCCTGAAGAAAGAGAAACAGGTGGTTTGTCAGGGACATTGGCGACGTATGGAAAACTGTTAAAAGATCGTTTGTTTATGGGATATGCATTATCACAAGGGCTAGTAACGGCGGCGATGTTTGCTTACATTTCGGGCTCACCATTTGTGTTGCAGAACATATACGGAGCATCACCACAGCAATTTAGCTTATTCTTTGCGATTAACGGTATCGGTATTATTATTGCTAGTCAGGTTACGGGCCGTTTAGCAGGGAAAGTGAATGAGAAAACGTTATTCGTTTCCGGTATTATTATTGCAGCCGTTGGTGGTTTATCTTTACTACTGACAATCTTACTAGGAATAGGTTTAATTGGTGTTTTATGCTCGTTATTCCTTGTCGTATCAAGTGTCGGGGTTGTATCAACAACTGGGTTCTCATTAGCGATGAGAAATCAGAAACAAGCTGCAGGAACAGCGTCGGCTTTATTAGGTTTATTACAATTTATTTCAGGAGCACTTGTTGCACCGTTAGTAGGTATTGGTGGAAGCAACACCGCATTACCGATGGGGGTTGTAATAGCTCTTTGTGAAATTGGTGCTGTATTATGTTATCTATTTATGGTCAGAAGAAGTGAAAAGCAGTTTGAACTACAACAAAGACAAAATTTAGAGGCTTAACAAAAAAGAACTGATTCAAAGGGAATATTTGAATCAGTTCTTTTTTTCATTTCTTTGAAATACCTCATACATATTATTCATGATCGTATCATATAAAACAGCAAGTTTATCCCACACCCAGCGATTACTATCGACTTCTTTTTCCCCGCAGTCGATAATATCGGTATGGTCGGTAATTTTATACGCTTTTTTAACGATAATAGGAGCAATTTTCGGTATACGTGGGATTTCTTTTAAGATATCTGCGAAGTTTCCAATGTAGACATGACCGATGATTTCGATTGTTAATGATTTATCTGATATATTTAGCACGGTATGAAATTGATTTGTATGTTGTTGTTTTAAATATTGGGCTAACTTAAATGGAGCATGTTTCTTTTTTAATACGCGGCGAAGGCTCTCTGTATTTTCGATATGAAGTGATTTTTCACGAATAAGGACACGAATATCTTCTCCCATAAAAGGCATTGTGTTGTACATAGATGATTCTCCTTAAAAACTTACATATGTTTGCGTTATGCATATGTAAGTCTAGCATGGTTTGTTCTTTATGTGTGCTTACAGTTTTGTAAGGTGATGTAGTAAAGCAGTGCAAAAGTTATTTGCATAAAGTGACGATACTGTGACAAAAATGTAGGCATGTATATTAAGGTAGCGTCTTAAGTGTAAAAAGTAGGATGTTCTCGGTATAATAACAAGTGGAGATAAAAGAAACTATAATGAGTAGTAGCTGTAGATAAAAGGAGAAGAAGAGATGAAGAAGGTTTTGGGTATTGCTGTAATGGGAAGTATGATCCTTCTAGCAGGATGTAATGGAAATAAAGATACGAAAGAACCGAAAGAAAAGGTAGAGCAATCTACTGAGCAAACAGAAGAGATGAAAGAATACCGTGCAGTACATGAAAAATACGATATGAAAATGAATAAAGAAATTAATAAAGCACTACAGTTATTTGAAGTGGCAAAAGAAAAGGGCGGTAAGGAAATAACGAATGCTACATATAAAGAAGATGTGCAAAAGGTAACGAGTAGCATGTTAGAAGATATTGATAATATACGTAAAGAAATTCGTGTTCCAAAGTCGAAAGGGCAAGAACATGAGGTATACGCTGGTTTCTTGAATGAATCGGAACAAGCAATGAAAAAATTACAGAAGTTAGCTAAAGAAGAAGACTCATCATTGATTCGTGATATAGAAATTAACTTTGCAACAGCATCAACATACTATAAACGTTTTCAAGCAGAAACGAAAAAATAACCTTGCGTACGCGCAAGGTTATTTTTTCTTCTTACCATCTCCGTCTTCATCCTCGGATACTAATACATTTTGTTTTTCGTGAAATTCAGAGATTGTTTGTCCGGTAATATTATCGAATGGAGTATAAAAAGAAGTGATACGTTTCTTTTTAATAAAGAGTTTATCCCGCTATTTGCCGGGCAGTAAGACCCCCACCTCAAAGTTCAGTGAAAGCAAAGAAGTTAGGTAGGGGATCCACTGCCCCTAAAAGCCCGATTGGTTCAACTAATAATCA
>NZ_WIPE01000060.1:0-340 GCF_009760835.1 Bacillus sp. EE-W1
TGGGGAAATTCGAAAATAACACCTTCACAGAAGTCGGACACTCGTCGATAAGCGCCACGCCCCCTCTTTGATACATTTCGTTTGCTAAATTGATAAGCATTTCAAATGCCATCCCACCCCACGGTTTCCTAGTCCCATTGTTATTCCTCGCTTCCTACATGTAAATTTCTACTTCAATAAAATATGCAATATTTCATATTTTATTATTATAATATTACTTTATTATTTATCACTTTCCATCCTATCATTGAAATTCATTAATAAACCAACATTTGTAATTTAATTCCTGATGTTTATTTCTCTTATAACACGTTAATTTTATATATTAAAATAATCATAC
>NZ_WIPE01000060.1:350-23718 GCF_009760835.1 Bacillus sp. EE-W1
GTCCTTTCTTCGTAAAAGGATTATTTTGTTTAAATTCCATTTACTCTTTGCTAAAATTTAGTAAAAAATATCATGTTAATAGAGAAGCAATCATGAAGCATACTATAAACTTATGGTCTTTTATTTTTTCATTTATTTGTGTTGGTTTACTTATCCTATACTTTGAAAATGAATCTATTAATACAGCGATGAATTGGAGTTCTACCGACCCAATAATTTTTTTACTAATATTAACAGCTTGGACATTCATTGGTGGCCTTATAGGAATGAATACGCCAACTACTTCGAAAACAACGATTAGAAGTATAATTACAATCACACTTACATTGTTCTTACTTTTGTACTTAATATCAATAGTGTGTTTTAAGTATCTTTAATCGCATCGTAATTATTAAATTTGTTTTTTGGATTTTAATAGAATAAAACTCAATATTCCGTCAATAATGTATATGACATTAGATTTTCTCCTTGTTCCCCTTGGAGAACCAAGCAGTTAGCTTTTGCTAGCTGCTCTTATTTATTGTTTGGTTTAAACCATCCTTATTCTTTTGCTTCATCCATTAACTTTTCTATCGTGATATCTGTTTTCCCTAATATATTTTCCAGAGTTTTATTAACTGTCCATATCTGTGATCCGCTTAATCCACGTAATGGCGCATCAATCATAGACATTGACAAGCTCAAAATGTTCTTTTTAAGTTGTTCGAGTTGTTCTGTTTCTTTCATATCCATTCCCTTTTGTATTAAAATGAAATTTTCATTATAAATAATGAACTTTCAACGTTACTCAATTGTAAATATACATACAATACTATTTATCCATAAAGGGGCGTCTTTATATGAATCCATATCAAAGAATATCTTTAATAATGGTTATTTTAGTACCACTTCTTTTCTTAACTGTCACCCTAGTTACTGGTCGATGGGGGTTCTTCTTTTGGAGCCTACTGACTAATCCCCCTTTTGGAATCGTATATAACGTGAATTCTTTTCCGATGCATCCTACTAGTAAAATCACGAGCAAGAAACTAAGGAACAATCTACATTTCATAAAGCCCTGCCCCTCTTTAACATGCAATCCAGTGAAATAATTTGTTTCAGATATGTAGAAATATGGTTTAACCAGCAATCAATAATCAGGTGTTTTTACCTTAAGTATACCTGAGTCTATTTATTTCCCAATCCGAAAGAGATAAATAGTTTTGTTCCCATTCATGAAATAGCACGATGAATGCATAATTACATATCTATTTAATTACTTTTAGTGTTATATTTTAATAGCGATGAATGCTATTATTTCATAAGTTGTCAACAAGCGTTATGTATGTATGAGAAAAAGGAAGGAGTCAAATAGGCCCTTCTTTTTTTCTTCCAATTAAATAAATTGCTCTCTGGTAAAAATTTAAATAGTGATGCTGATTCACAGGCGTCTAATTATTGCTGGTATGATCACTTTACCTATTGTGGCAATACTTATGAGAAGTAAGTACTCTTTTATTTACGATAAAATGGAATTATTATCGTTTATTTCTCAACATTTAACATATTGAATTAAATTCCCTTTATTGTTATTATAATGGTGACAGTTTGTTTTCAAGTGCTTTAATTTAAGGACCTGATTTAATACATCAGGTCCTTCTTAATTTTCTCACTAATAAGATAATATTTTTTAACTAGATAGACATATGTTATTTTATACAGACACTTCACTCATAAAAATCTAGCTTTTTTAAGAGCATGCTTATACGCTTATTCTTCCTACTTGCTATGAAATAAAGGTTTCGTTTTTGTACACCTGAATTTTCACAAGCACCCCATTTATTTCAAATTCATTCTAATCTTTAATCAGATATAGCCTTAATAAGCTAGCAAATCCCTAAGTCTTAAATACCAGATATGAATATAAACAATTAATAATATATTGTTAAAATTAAGATACACAAATGTGGGACAAATTAAAATTTTACACAATGCCCTAGGATAATAAGATTGTTTTCTTCTCATTTCTATAGGATGTTTGTCCGTTTTTCTGCAAAAAATTAAACTGCTACGATGATTGCCTTGTTAATTCTTTAATTTCTTTTATCAAATATTCATAAACAAGTGGAGAATAGTAGGAAAACAAATAAGACTGCTAATCAAATGCACGTATAAGTGGCATATTAGTTTTTCTAATTTTACAGAATCACAATAATCAATACCTTAAAAATAAACTTCATTTTTAAAGAACTATTAAATTTGCAACAAATAAATAAAAATCATGTATTTGTTCCAACTAAACCTATTCTATAGGTATAATCATTATTCTCACATACTTCAACTTAAAAATTTCTCACTATGCATGTCATATTTTAATTGAATTTTATATCTGCTACTTGTACAAAAACACTTGATTAGAATACAAACTTACTAAATATTCTAATACTTGAAAATGGTTATTAGCAAATTTAAAATGACTGAGATTCTATATACTTTTTTTAACGTATTCCCCGAAAGAATTCTCCTTCCTCAAGCGTGTGAAGGACGTAGCCCAACGATAGGTGGGAGATGAATTTCGGTTTGGCATAGCCAAAAACTTTTGATAAATTAGCTATATGAAGTTCTTTGATAACTTGATATAGAAGGTTGCAGGAAGAAAATAGAGTGCGAAAACCAAGCCATTCGGTTCCTGCGTAAAATATCAACCGTACCAAAAGAGCGTCCATGCGTTAGACATCTAGGGGTGGAACACCCCGAAGTAACGCTCAGGGAGACGAAAGGTTACTTTCGTCGTGGAACTGAGAAGCTCCCACTTCAAGCTTTGCTAAGTGGCGAGTAGTTCACAAGTAATAAATAATTATAAATAAAAAGAGAAGAACCCACCATAGTTCTTCTCTTTTTATTTATAAATTTAGGGTTTTCATATCTGTTGATATGAATAGCAGTAAATTAATGGATGAATAATTTACTAACAAAATTATAACATGTTATACAAAAGCTTTTATATGCAATATTGCATATAAAAATTCAATTTTCAAACAATCACATATTATAAAATAACAACTCAATTAGTTGTTATTTTATAATTAAACAGATAATAAAAAAGCAACTCGGATTGGGGTTCGAGTTGCTTTTTTAAATAATGCTTATATATGTATTATAACATTTCGCGTAATAAATCCAATATCAAGTGACTAACTTTTCTTATTTCTCAATATTTTCAGTTTTATAAAATTGCTCTTAGCGTTTGGAAAACTATTATAATTACCAAAATCTATTGAATTTTTTCAAAAATATACTTCTTAATGAATGATAGAATGTTATACTATTTCATGAGTATAATTGCTTTTACAATTTGTTGAAAATAGATACTCAATAACTTTTGATCATCCGATGTTTTTTTCATAATATAAATTCCTCCTTTTAAAATTTTTTATCCTATAATATTTCATATCCATATCTGAATAACTTTATAATACTAAACCCTACTTCGACTTACCATTTCACCTGTAATGGAAAAAGGTTATATTTTTTCTATTCGAAACTAATTTGAAAGGATTTTTTATCAAATGAAAAATACCGTTATTCAAACTAAATCCACTAACATGATTGGAACGGAAAATAGCAATAAGGAAACAACTACAAATTCTTTACAAGCAATATTAGAAATAAAAGTAAAAGAAGGACAGTTCCGGGAATTTATGGATTGTATACAACTTGAAACAAATATTGAATTTTGTTATAGAGTTACAGGAAAGACTGACTTTATTGCTAAAATTATAATAACTGATTTGAGAGAATTAGAAGAATTTGTTGATAATTATATTTCTGTAGCTCAAATAATATCTAATCTTATAATATTCAAAACAAATACTAATTATGATTTGACAGATAATTAAGGTTATAAGCGACTTTTCCTAATAATAAACACCATAACAAAAAACTACACTCCTAACAATTTGGGTGTAGTTTTTTGACAATATAAATTAAGTTTAAGTCACAACTCTAAAACATAATATAAATACATTACTACACAAAATGCATAGTAAAATTGAACTAATACTCTCATATCTATATAAAGAATTAATGTGGATATTGTTTCATTTGAGAAATCTACTAATAGAGTAGTTGAAATTTAATTGCTTATTTGAATTGGAATTAGGAAATGATATTGACTATTTTAATTATAATTAAAGGCGAACTAAAAGAAATGAGTACTGTATAATACAGTACTCATTTCTACATAGTTATTTATACGTTGTTTCGACGTTATAAAATTTACTTCATTAGCTATTCTTTTCATTTAATACGCTGCTATTAAAATGATTTTGGAGCAACTTCTTGTTGTAAAACTTCTATTTTTTTTCTATGATTTAGTTCGTTAAGATAAATTACCATCATAGTAGCAGCAACAACCGTACCTATCACTCCAAAAAGATGACCTGCATTCATAATCCCAATCCATTGAATAGGTAATGCTAACGATAAAGGTAAAGCGGCTTTGGTAAACTGGAATGCTAGTGTAGATCGACTAGACCAAATAACCGTTTCTTCTTTTGTTTTAATAAAGTCAAACATGACAGTTCTTTGATTGATACGTGAACGATTAAAAACAAAACCAAGCATAAATGAAACGGCAATTGCTAAATACCAGGAATGCACTAATCCTAAAGTAATATCAAAAACAGCAATTAATAGAAAAATTGACCTTGGAATAAATTTTTCAAATTTCCCAACAAGTGTAGCTAATAAAGCCCCTAAACCTGCTGCAGCACTAACAAATCCATACTGCATAGGATCCCAACGATATACATCGTGAAATAAAATTGGTACTAAAAAATTAAATGATGCAAGTTGTATTGTTAAAACAGCAATACCAGTAATTGTAATCCATAATATTTTTGAATTATCTATTGGATTTATTTTTTCAATATGATTTGATACAGGTTTTTTATTTTGCTGAACATCTTTACTTTTTAATAGCGGCATTAGAAGAGGTAAAAATACCCCAATACCTAAAGAGAATGCTAAACCATAAAGTACATTATTAAATCCACCTACATTCATCATAAATCCTGCTATTGCGTTCCCACCAAATGCTCCAATTTGTATTGCAGTTTGTAACATATTTGAAGCCTTTCCTGCTGGAATTTCTCCTGATAATACCATTTGAGACATATAAGTTTCCAAGCTTTGCGTAGATAAAAATAAAATAATAGAAAAAACACCTGCAAAAATATATAAAGTAAAAACATTAATATGATCACTATTCAAAAGACTTATTATAATCAGAATAATGCCGATGCAACGGACACCAGAGAAAATTAACAATGGACTTTTTGTTAACCACATCTTAAGACTTTTCGAATATTTTTGCATAAAGAATGGTAACAAACTCATTAATGTTAATATAATTCCTAAATGAGTAACTGATCCCCCTTTATCCAAAATTGTCCAGGTTAGAGTTACTGTTAACATACCTTCCCCACAAAGAGTCAGCGCCAATAGTACTATAAATATAAATTGAATTGGCATTATACATTCCTTCTTTCTTATATCGGTTGTTTGACCTTAAATTTGTTTTAACTTGTTTAAAGAAAGGGATTTGGAAAATACATAACAAAATTGCACATTGAAAATGTTCTGTTATACCCGCCCTAAATACTATTAGATTGTTATTTAAATACTGTAAACAATCCAATCACTCTTATTTGCTTTTTGTTTTTTATAGAAATTTTGGGCAACTATATTATCTTTTGCGGTAACCCATTCCATATAGGCATAATTATTGTCTTGGACGTACTTTTTACAAGTATTAAATAACATATCCCCAATACCCAATTTTCTATAATCAGGGATAACAAATAAATCATTTAAAATCATTGCTCTTCCCATACTTAACGTACTGAAAGTGGTATATAAAGTAGCAAATCCTATTGGCTCTTTATTAATCGTACAAACATAGAATAATCCCAAATCTTTATTTTCTATTATAGTATTTACTAATTTATCTAAAGAACTTTTTTCACGCACAGGCTTTTCATAGAATTCCATATACATTCTAATTAAATTGATAACAGTCTCTCTATCATCATAGGTCGCTTCAAAAATTTCAATATTCTCGAGATTGTTCATAGTCTTTTCTCCCCCTATACTCCAGTAATCATTTTCGCTATTCTCTTACCAATACCAGGAGCCAACTTTACTCCACCACCACTCCAGCCAGTTGCAACGATTAAACCTTCTACTTGTGGAAATTGTTCTATAATTCCTCGATTATCTGATGTATATGCATCAAAGCTTCTTCTTCCACCTATAAATAAGTTTTTATTTAGATATGGCAATCTACTTTTTGAATTTTGAAGCATTTTTTCTAAGTCATTTGGGTCAATTGACATTTTATTGTCTGGATCAATATCATACTTATCTACTGGATATCCTACTAGAGAAGTACCTAGATTATCAGGTCTGCCATATAATCCAGTACTATCATCTATAAAAATTGGATGGTCTTTTTGTCCTATTCCATCAAAGAAATGAATTTGAATAATTTTACTTCTTACTGGAATTTTAATACCTATAGTATCTAATATATTTCCACTCCAGGCTCCAGCTGCCACAACAACATGTTTACAATGTATAGTCCCATAGGAGGTTTTAACACCTACAACACAGTTATTATCCATTAAAATTCCTTTCACTTCTATTCCTTCACAAGCTAATGCACCTTTAGTTTTAGATGTTTCAATCCATGTATTCGTGGCTAACGATGGGCTAATGTACCCTGCTTGTTCCTCGTAAGCCACACAGCTGTTTTTAGGCAAATTTATAAATTCAAATTCTTTCTTTAATACTTCAGGTGAAAGGATACTAATTTTATGTCCAGATTTTCTAAGTTCTCCAATTTGCTTTTCCATTTTTATATGTTGTGTTTCATTTTCAACATATAACATTCCAGTCTGCTTAAATTTAACCTCTTCACTAATACTAAAAAAATCATTTATTCCTTCTTTTGCTATTTCAGTTAGATAAGGATCATTATGATAGACCCTTATAAAACCTCCGGATTGGCCTGTTGATCCACTACTAAAGGAATTTTTCTCTAATAAAATTGTATTTGTAATATTTTGCTTGGTTAAATAATACTGTATAGCTGCACCAATAATGCCGCCGCCAATAATAACTACATCAGCTGAATGTTTTATGATAATTCACCTCAACAAAAGATTTATCAATAACTTGTGCAATTATCCATGAAGCTCCTAAACGATCTCCATTGCTTGAAAATTTAATTGTAGAATTACCTGTTGCTAATTCATTAATTAAATTTTCTACATTAGATTCAATACATTCTAATAGATACGAAGCTGCAAGAAATGATGTTTCTACATAATCCTCTTTTGCTTTTATGGTAAAAGCATCGTTAGAATAATCTTGGGCTAATTCTATAAATTCATCTACATAAGAATCATCTGAAGCTATAAAAATTCCTTTATACCCTCTCATCCTCAGTTCCCTTAGATAAGTTGCGGAGTTAAAGTGTGTCCCAGCAAAGAATATTGCATCGCTATGCTTATTATTTTCACTATTAAAATCTTCAATTCTAGTAACTTCTTTAAATGAAGAATTTGCACTTTGATACAGTAAATCTGCTAGGCTTTTCCCGTAAAATGTTTCATCAGAAACTGCCTTAATCGTTTGAATATCTTTAGTTTTCAAAAAATTAATAACAGTTTCAGCTTGTACCAAATCATTAGAACAAAACCTAAATACTAATTCCTCGTTATTAAGCGTAACGTCTAAATTAGTCGATGCAGGAACTAAGAATGGAATTTTCGCCTTGGAATAAAACGGTATTGCTTTTAAAGCACATGCACTATTAAAGTGTCCAATTACAGCAACAACCCCTGATTCAATCATTTTTTTAGAAATATCTTTGATGGTATTTGGATCTCCTTTATCATCTTGATAAACCCATTCGATGTTACCAGCATAATTTAGCTTCGCACGATTTACACCCTCAATTAACATTTGTCCGTATACAGACCTAGGACCTGAAAAAGGGCCTACTACTCCAATTTTTATTTTCTCTTTCATAATTTGAGCTCCCTATATATTTTTTATTAGGAAATATGAGGAGGTAAGTACTACCTCCTCATATTATCAAATATTCTGAAGATAACAACTGTCGTTTGTTTTTGAAAAATAATTCTCTTGAAGATCCACTTTCTGTCCAGCAGGCAAAAAGCTTACTTCCTCATCCAACTGCATGTCAACATTAAATCCCAAATCCCCCCATAGCATTTTACCAAATGTAGGCATGATTGGGCTAGAAAATAATGCTAAAATTTTTGCAGTATATAATTCTAGTGCAATAGCAGTATTTCTTCTTTGTTGATTATTCTTTAATACCGTTAAAAATTCTTCTCCTGCCGAGAATTTTTTAGCAATTCTGACTAGTTCATTTAATAATCTAACTACCTTTTGCGGTGAAAATGTATTTGGTTCATATGCATTCATAATTTCATTCATAATTCGATTTACATGTTGATAATACATTAAATAGTTACCTGATAGTGTCTCTAATTCTGGAGCACCATTTGGAGACTCAGCTTCTAACTTGCATTTTAAATCATGTAACCATGATTCCCATTCTTGGTTTAAGTTCGTATCTACAATATGATTAAATTCTTCCATAGTGAAGTTTGTTTCAACTGTTTCCGGTCTACTATAAGATAAATAATACCTTACAACATCATGTGAAGCATTTTCTAATAATTCTTTGCCCCATACAGCATGTCCCCTACTTGTTGAAAACTTAAGACCCTCTAGTTGATAAAATTCATTTGTTATCATTGTTTTAGGAAGAGTTATATCTTCACTATATGCTAGCCAAATAGCTGGGAAAAGCACTGAATGGAAATAGCCATTATCATATCCAAAGAAATTAATGATAGTCGTATCTTGATTATTCCAAAAATCCCTTAACGTATACGAAAGGTTTTTATCCTGAATTAATTCGTTTGTCGCAGATAAATATCCAGGTGCCATTTCAAACCATACATATATAGTTTGATTTTCATATCCTTCTACCGGAACTGGAATTCCCCAATCAGATACATGTGAAATAGGAATATCAGGAAAATCTTCATCTAGCATTCTCTCACATAATGCCGTTAGATGTGGCCCTATTTTTAATTCTTTGTAGTACTGTTTTAATTGTGTTTTATAATTACTTAATGGGAAAAATAGTTGTTTAATTTTAGATTTCTCTGGTTCGCTACCACAACATTTACAAGTTGGGTTTAATAAATCTATACACAAATTAGGTCTACCACATTTTTCACAAGCGTTGCCATCTGATAATTCATCACAATGTGGACAATTACCTCTCACATAAGCTTCATAAAGGTGCTTATCGCATTGCTTACAGAATAGAATATCGACTTCTTTTTCTACTAATTTACCTTCATTCCACAGTTTTTCAAAAAACTCTTTGACAAACTCAATGTGGAATGTTGAAAAATGAGGTTTTACAAAAATATCCGGATTAATTTCTGCTAGTCTTAATGTTTTTTCAATTTCATTAGCAAAATGATCTGCCGTTTCTCTAGGAGATTTTTCTAATTGTCCCGCCTTAAACGGCACATAGCTTTGATGATCATCCGCCCCACTCATATAAAAGACTTCATTTCCTTTAAGTTTTAAATATCTAGTTAAAATGTCAGCTCCTGTATATGGACCAGATAGGTGCCCTACATGTAAATCACCATTAGGTGTTGGTGGTGTGGCCGTTATTAAATATTTCTTTTTACCTGAATCTAACTTCTTGCTATTTTTTTTACTAAAAGCATTTTCCCACCATATGGTGAAGAATATCAAATTTTCATCTGATGTATTTTTCAAACTATGTTCTTCAAATGGTGGAATAAAGATGGCGTCCCCTTGCGTAACAGGTTCTTCTTTTTTACCCACTTTAACTATTCCTTCACCCTTAAAGATAATAAAAGTTTCAACTTCATGATGTCCATGAATTTTAGAAATTTCTCCAGGTTCTATGATTCCCCACATTGCACCAAATGGTGAATCATATAATTTATTAGAATGCGGAAATAATCGTTGACACATAATATCATATTCATTTGTAAAAATCTGTGGATTTATCTTTTCAATATGCATCTTTAGACCCCCTATATTATGAAACCACGTTTTTAGTTTTTTCTTCTGTTAATGAATTATTTTCTTGTACGGTTTTTAAAATTTCATTTGATCGAATAGCTAAATTAGATAATAAAGTGTCACTCAGTCCATGAGTGCTCTCATTTACACCCTGTAAATAAATACCAGGTTTAAATTTATCCGTTGTTTCTAAACGATAATTTCGGGAAACTTCAATATTATCTGAAATGTACGAGTTAAGATTTTTTAATAAAGGATGGTTCTTTTTACTTTCGTACCCAGTAGCAAGAATTACAGCATCAGCTTCAATAACAACTTCTGTATGTTTAACTATGTCTTTGTAATAAACAACCGCTTTATCAGACAGTGTTTTTATCTCCGTTAATTCTAAAAATGGCTTTATTCTAAAACGATCTTCTCCATGAAATTTTTGGTTATATAAAGCTTTATTAATTTGGCTTATTAAACTTCCATCCGCAGCTGCATAATTAGTATCACTGTGGTGTTTTAATAAAGCATCTCGATTTTTTTCTGGTAAAGAATAAATAAAGTCAATCATATTAGCGTCAAATATACGATTAACAAGCTTACTTTCATTTACAGCTTTATATGAGAAAGGTCTCATCGTTGCCGTAATATCTGATTTCGGATAATTATTGATTAGATGGAAAAATAATTCAGCTGAACTTTGTCCCGAACCTACAACTAAAAACTTATGAGCGTCATTTTGTTTAAAGTTATTAATTTTGTTTTTAAATTGACTTGAATGAAATACTCTACTATTATTCAATTCAATGTTTATTGGCGTTCTTGGTGTTCCACCTGTAGCCAAAACAATATTTTTAGTAATATAGCTCTCTAATTGATTAGTCTTTGTATTTTGCACAATAACTTCTAATAATTCGACAGAATCTTCAGATATAATAGGGTCTACTGAAATTACTGTTCGACTATAATAAACGTGTTCTTCTAATTGAGATGCAACCCAAGACATATAATCATTGTATTCAAGTCGTGACGGATAAAACTCTGAGAGATTAATAAAATCGCTTAGTCTTTCATTTTCATGTAGATAATTTAAAAAGGAGAATTTACTTTTAGGATTTTTTAGAGTTACAAGGTCTTTTAAAAATGAAATTTGAATATTTGTATTATCTAAAAGCATCCCTGGATGCCATTGATAGTGCGTTTTTTCTTCTAGAAAAATTCTTTCCATTGAATTATTTTCTTCTTCAATAGCAGTTGCTAAAGCCAGGTTCGCTGGCCCAAATCCAATTCCAATAACATCATATATTTTATTATTCATTTGACTCGTCCTTTTCGTTTTTTTAAATTCTCGTATATAATTTTATTTTTTATAGTTTTTTTATAGTTTTTTTATAGTTTTAAAAATAATTTCAGAAAAAAATTATTTAGACATAGTAACTTTCTTACTTAAAAGTTCAGTGATAAGTCCAATTGTTGTGTTGACAGTAATATTATCCTTGTCTAATATAGGGTTTATTTCCGTGAACTCTGCAGCTACTAGGTTTGTATTATTTCTTAGCATATCAATTGCCTCTTTTGTATCATCTAAACTTAAACCATGTGGAACTGCTAATCCTCCTCCAGGAGCAAATTCAGGATCTAAAGCATCTAAATCAAATGTTAGATGAACTGCATCTGTATTATTATTGAGAATCTTAATTGCCTTTTCCATAATACTTTTTATTCCTTGTTTTCTCACATCTTCTGCTGTAAAAATTGTTACTCCTAAATTTTTGAGAAACTCTTCTTCCCCCGGGTCTAAATCACGAATTCCTATTTGTACGATATTCTTTGGATCAATTTTAGTTTCTTTCTCTAGAAAATCTTTAAATTTTTCGTTACCGTATCCTAAGAGAATTGCTAAAGACATCCCATGAATATTACCAGAAATCGATGTTTCAAATGTATTTGCATCCCCATGAGCATCAAACCAGATTACTCCCAATCGTGGTATTTTTCTAAGAATTCCAGTTACAGTCCCAATTGCAATACTATGATCTCCACCTAAAACTAATGGGAAATGCCCTTTTTCCAATTCGTTCTCAACTGTCGAAGCAATATTTTTACATATATCAATTACTTCATTTGAAAACTCTTGTTTGACAATTCCATAATTTTTATTATTGGTTGAAGGAAGAGAAATGTCTCCTAGATCAACAAAATCAATTCCGATTTCAGTTAATTGCTTCGACATACCGCCATATCTTATAACATATGGTCCAAGGTCAACCCCTCCTATACTAGCTCCGAAGTAAGTAGGTGCTCCCAAAATAGATACTTTTTTATTCATAATATTTTCCACTCCATTTCAATAAGAATATATATAGGATTACTTGGTTTTAAATTGATACTATTAAATAATTTATCGATAAATCTAGCGGTTATATTCCTCATTTAAAACAAGGAATATAACAACCAGATTTACTTAAGTTTTTATGCATGAACCGGAATTTCTAATTCTATATCTAATTGATTATCTAATACTCTAGCTCTTTGACGCAATTTTTCTACATCAGATTTATCATTATATGGTGCTCTTAATGAAAGTAAGCCCGTTATATCAAATCCTTTTGGAGCATGATATACTTCAGCTCCTACTTTTGCTACAGGATAGTAAGCCTTATACTCTGGCTGTTCAGCAACAATTCCCAATTCATTTTTCTTTATAATTCCAGATCTATATACAAATTTAATACAAGTACAAGATTTTGGTGTTTTAGATCTAGTTAAGAAGAATTCCATAATATCCCCTTTACAATCTAATAAACCAAGAATATTAACGGCTACTAAATCAATTCCATGCACATCACGTATATTACGATAAACATGCCCGCCACTGATTCTAGTACTAAATTCTACAACTTTAAAATTCCCTTGCGTATCTCGGCGTAGTTCTACATTAAATAAACTGTTTTCAATAGCTAATTTTCCACATATTTCTTTAGCAATATTAACAACTACGTCTTCATCTACACCAACATACGGTAAAGTGTATTCATCTTCCTCGAAATATGGACCCATCATTTTATTTTTATTGTGAATTCCACCAAGGTAAAATTCTCCATTTAAAACGACTCCATCAACTGTAATTTCTTCTCCAGTCAGAAATTCTTCTACTAATGCCACACATTGTTGTGTTTGATTAAAATAGAATCCTTTATTTGTTTTAGAAAGATTAATAATTTTTTCTAATGAATTATTTAATTCTTCTAAGCTGTTAACTAAATATACAGATTCACTGCTAGCAGCCATAGTAGGCTTAATGATTACAGGGAAAGGAATATTTTCTATTTCTTTCTCTGCATCCTCTATAGAATTAACTTTTGCAAATTTAGGACTAGCAATAGAATTCTTTAACATAAATTCTCTCTGCTTTGATTTATCTCGAGATGTCGTAGCAGCTTCAACAGATAACGCTTTATTGCCAAAGCGTTCATTAATTTTAGCAGTTAATACAATATCAGTTTCTTGCCAGGTTACAAAAAAGTTAATTCCTATATCTTTTCCTTTTGTAAAAATATAATTTTCAGCATCTATTTCAGAAGCCTCTTCAAGTACAATTACTTCTTTAAAGCGCGCATCCATTGTTTTACTTGGTACACTCGTAAACAAGTAAAGTTCATCAGATATTCTTCCTGCAGTTTCAATATGATCACCATGAATGCTATAACCTTTTCTCATGATGATTCCAATTTTTTTATTTTTCATATGTAATCTCCTTTTCTTCTCTGTATATCTTGATAACACGTTGTAATCGTATACTAAAACTTTTGATTGTTCAATAGATTAGAAATATTTAGAAACTTTTTTCCATAAATATATTTTCATGTAAAAAAAACCCAAAAAACCTCAAATTGAAAGACATGCAACTAGATATTTTTACTTGAAAAAATTAACAAGAATTCATTAAAAACGCCGTAAAGTTTACCTTTTTTAAACATAAATTTCCTGATTTTAACATTTTTGTTTTTTTCTATTGATTCTTATTTATTGAAAAAGTTTATTTTTCTTTAATGGAATAACATACCTGCCTATAATTAGTTGTTGTCTAATTTAAACAAACTTGATAAAAAGACTTTTATTTTCACCTTTCTTATTATGCAATTATCGTTGTAATTTAAAATCTTTTTCGCAAGAGTATTCAGCAGGTGCAAAGAAAACAAGTACCGTGAGATCTTCTTCAATAGTATGAAATCTATGTTCCATGTTAGCCTTTACATAAATAATAGAACCAGATTCAACAAAAATATTTTCACTCTCTACTTCAAGTTGTGCTCTGCCATTGATAATATAATATACTTCATCTTCTGTATGTGGTTGTTGGATATCTAAAGATCCTGCTTTCAATTCATAAATTCCCATACTTAGATCCGTTTCATGCAAAAATTCATAATAATTTTTGTCTATATTTCTTTTTTCTCTTAAAATCTGTGTAAGTTGATAATTTTTCATTTGTTATCCTCCTAATGTTATAAAATTCTTGAATCAATTAACTTAGTTAACTTAATAAAAGGAATATATCAGGTATAAACTAAATTCCTTTACATGTGTCTAAAGAATTAATTAAAGATATATAAACTGCCAGCATAACAAAAAGAGATAGAAATAGTCCTATCTCTTTTCTACATAAGGGCCATGCTTACAGATTATCCTTTCATTTCAAATTTAATTTTAATAGGAGAAATCTTAATATTCAATCTCTAAAATATTTTCTCAATATGTATAATTTAATCTTTAATTTATACTATAGTTAACTCTATTTTTAACACATTAGCCAAATATATAGTGTTTTTTCACTCTTATTAAGGATATTAATTCAAGGATCATACCGAGATGAATTCATTACCAGTATTATCAATAAGTTCTTGAATGAACTATCTATTTTTCCTTATATAAAATACTTCTTATCAGATATCGCGCTTTGTATAACAAAGTACTAGATAATATCTTCTTGTTTTACTTTACCTTTAACCTTTTATTATGATCCGTAAAATAAAGAAGCTATGTATGTAATAATGACATACCTAACAATCTTAATTATAAGCAGTCTTGTGAACTATAAACATCAAAGAGGAAGCTATATGCATAGTAGTATTATTATAAATACCCTGGAACAAGGGGATTCATTCGGTTTTGTTAAGATTAATTCGATGGCTATTAAAAATAAAAATTAACCAAAGTAAATACTACCGATTGTTGGGTAGTTCATATAACCATTCCGTAAAATCTATAAAAAATGAAAGGAGATAAATACATATGAAAAAAATGAATTTCATTAGATCACTTATACTTATAATCACAGTTATAGCTCTAGGAGCATGCAAAGATGCAAAACTCAACAATTCACTAGATTGGGATGTACAGAAGTTCTCATTTACAGATCAAAATGGGAAGCAATTTGGATCAGCTGAGTTACAAGATAAAATTTGGGTAGCTGATTTCTTCTTTACAAGTTGCCAAACAGTTTGTCCACCTATGACAGCCAATATGGCAAA
This sequence comes from Bacillus sp. EE-W1, assembly GCF_009760835.1. NCBI lineage: Bacteria > Bacillati > Bacillota > Bacilli > Caryophanales > Bacillaceae > Bacillus > Bacillus sp. EE-W1. The sequence continues at coordinate 16,031 of NZ_WIPE01000060.1, forward strand.
ACTCCAGAGAATGTTGAATACGAACGGGATTAAAGATGTAGAATTTGTATCATTTAGTGTTGATCCTGAAGTAGACACACCAGAAAAAATAACAGAATTTATGAAGACCTATGCAATGGATGGAAGTAGGACTCATTTCCTCACGGGATATAAAAGAGCAGATATTGAAAAGTTTGCTAAAGAAAACTTCCAATCACTTGTAACTAAGCCAGAAAATGATACACAAGTTATACATGGCACAAGTTTTTATCTGATTAACAAAAATGGAAAAGTTCTAAAAAAATATTCAGGTGTCGAAAATACTCCTTATGATGAAATTATTCAAGACATTAAAAAAATTAGATAATAAAATTCTATTAAGTCAATAGTTTGAGGAAAGTGAAAGTTTACTTTCATTTTTTAAAAATAATTACAACAAAATTTGTAATTACTTTCTCAATATATATACTATTGTTGATTATGGTTTTAATATTAAGAATCAGCAAAAATCTAAGCAAAATAAAAATATAATGGTTATCCTTTTTGTTTACTCCTTGTGCTAAAGATAAGATCGTATTCGCCGATCTTATTTTTTTACTTTATATGCTTTTGATACAAAAATGAATCCTTATATAATAAGAATTCTGTAACTGGAACTAAAAATTTTTAATAATTTAGGAGATCATTTGTTTGTAGACCACTTGCTTCCTACTATGAACCATCGACAGTAAATTTATCTGTTGAAACAATCTGCCCACGTTAGGGAACCCTACTTTTTAAAAATATAGTAGAAAAGATGGATATGATGATTAGTCTAGTTACTACGTACATGAGGATTGAATCTGGATCTACGGAAGAATTAAAAGAACTTCAGAAAGAAATTATCCATGCTCAAGCATATATCCAAAAACGAAAATTTGAAGAAACACAGAGATAAAATCCTGTGTTTTTATTTGGACGTCTATGAAACCAATTTGTTATAAATCAAATTAGATGTAATTTAGTCATTGTTTTGGCATAATCCATACAATTTGTTGAATTCGTACAATATACGGTACCGTATCTTCAATGAGCAAATGATCTGGTTTAACATCTTTTAACTTTCCTCTTACATTATCTCTTACAGTTTCAATAACCACATATTTACCAATTACTGTTTGTAATGTCTGATATACGTAGGGATTAGGTGTACTTACCATATGTTGTTCACTCAAGTCATTTCCTTCCAAATAACTCATTCTATACGACTCCTTTCTAATTTGCATTCTTTCTCCTAATATATGATATAAATCTTATAAATATGCTAGAAGGATAATTCATTATAGGAACGGAAATAACATTTTAATAAGATACGGTTTCTATTTCAAAATTGCTAAAAATTATTTATATAAAGTTACTTATCTGAACCCTGATTCGCTTTATCGATAATCATAACACTATCTTTTAGTAGCATTAATTTATGGATTTCCCCAAAATCCTCATTCATCATCTCTAAAGTTGCGATAGTAGAATGGTATTTTTCTCTTACAGCTGAATTAGCTTCTTTTTCATTAAAAGTTAAGCAACCAAAATTCCCTTAAAAAAGTTGTATTCGGAATATTGTAACAAAATCAAAAAAAGACCCTACAAGAGGGTCTTTCATCAGCTAATATTAAGCTTTTTGAACATTAGTAGCTTGTAGGCCACGTTGTCCTTGTTCTACTTCAAACGTTACACTTTGTCCTTCGTCTAAAGATTTGTAACCGTCGACTTGGATAGCTGAGAAATGTACGAATACGTCTTCTCCACCTTCACGCTCGATGAATCCAAAACCTTTGTCTGCATTAAACCATTTTACTTTACCTTGTTCCATAATTGTTGCCTCCTAGTGTGGATATCCACACATATTGTTACTACCCTTGCTCAAATACCTTAGACGAAAAACAAAATTTATTCTTAATCTCAAACCGAACAAAAATAGGTCTTTCTTAAATTAACATACTTTCTAAAAAATAGCAAATTTCAAAAATAAATCCTTATAGTAATTAACCACTAATAGTGGTTGCTGGAGAAAAAGTCACTATGATAGTCATCACAGCAAGAAGTTGCCAAAGGATCTCAACAATATCATTGATTTAATTTTTTTCAGACATTCAACAATTGATAAAATTAGCTATTTTCGATTTAAATTTTACTTCTGATAACGAAAGTTATGTAAATAAGCTAATTTTTAATATTAGAGCAAACTCCTCCCCGAATGGAGAGGAGTTTGCTCTTTTCAACAATGCAAAAACAATTAAAATTCTTGTTTCTTATACTCACTAATGTACCTAAACAATAAAGTTGTCCCTGCTATATTAGACAGAATGCTGACTCCTAACATTACAGCCCATGCAATATTCTGAACTTTCATTGTCAAAGTTAACATGGGAAAGCACATGCCAACCGCAACAAACAAGAAACCTAAAAGTTTATTCATAATTTTACACCTCCCCTTTTTGTATTTTAACATTATAATGAAACGATATGTTATGTAATTTTGGGTATATATGGTATTCATGTTAAATTGACATAACGTCTCATTATTGATAGCAAGAAAAAAACGGATCCCTACTCTCATAAGGGATCCCCCTTCCTTTTTCTATAACTCTATTTTTATACGTTCCTACCGGCGGTGCATCCTCCTGCCCTCACCAGAATTTCCACCACGGCTTCTTCTCTTTCGCTGCAGCAACCTCATCCCGAAATTCTTGCATCATTCTCTTCGTTTCCTGCATCTCACGCAGTGTCTTCATAAGTGTCTCATCTCTTGCTTCCAATCGTTTTTCCACCCGCTCATTATGCGCTTCTACGCTCGCTTTAATTTCTTCATTACTCTGCTTCGCCTGGTCACTTAATCGCTTCTCCATTGCCAACATACCCTGTTTCATTTCTTGTGCCATAACGCCATACTATTGCTGGAGTTGTTCTTGAATATGGAATGGGATTAGGTCTGTTTCCTTTGGCTCTTCTTTAATCAAATCTGGATTAACCTTTTCTATTTGCTGCGCAATCATCTTCGCTGCTTTCTCTAGCGTCATACCGTCATGCTTGCTCAGATCAATTAATTTCTCAATCACCATAATGTCACTGTCTGTGTATTAACGTCTACCACGATTATCCTTCTTTACTGCGAATCCTTCACGTGATAATACTTCCATGTACTTTCTAAGGGTGCTATCGGATATTCCTAGTCGTTTGTATACTTCACTAGCAGAATAAACAATTCCGTCCGTCATAACGTCACAACACCTCCTAGTGACAGTATTCCATGATGTTTTATAAATTCCTGCAAATAAAAAAACCGACTCATAAGAGTCAGTCTTTTAATTATTTTTTACTTAGCATTATCTCGTAGATCTTTGATGGACATTGGAATAGTTCTATATAGAAATACTGCTAATTGTTCACGCGTAATTGTACCGTCTGGATTAAAGTTATTATTACCTACACCACCAGTAATACCATTACTATATAAAATTTCTACGGCTTCATTAGCCCAGTGTCCTTGCATATCATTAAATTGATGATCAAACTTCTTGTTTAACCAAAAAGCGTTTACGAAAGTTTGAGCAAGTTCTGCTCGGGTTACAACTCTATTTGGATTAAAACGACCATCAGACGCGGAAGAGAAAATTCCACTTTTATATGCTGCTGCAATTTCCTTTTTAAACATTGAATCGTTTACATCATTGAAAGGAATCGGCTGTGACATATCATAATCCGGAATTTTCACCGTTCTATATAAGAATACCGCTAAATCTTCACGCGTTATTTTTTCTACAGCTCCAAAATAACCATTGAGGTATCCCAACATTATATTGTGGTCAACCATGTAGTTAATTTCATTATATGCCCAATTCCAATCGGGCACATCTATAAATTTACTAGTTTGAGCACTCGCTGCTTGTATTCCCTGATTTGTGGTATTCCCTGATGTCTCAGCCATAGAGTTATTTGCAAAAAAAGTTGTACCAAATACTGCTGCACATACACCTGAAATTAATAATTTTTTCATTACTATTCTCTCCCCTTTATTTTAAACGTCAATAATACAATTCCAACAATCATTATATAACTATTTTAGGATTAGTAAAAGAAGGAATTTTTTTGATTTTTATTCCAATAATAAACCCATTAATGAATTAAATAGCTTTAGCGATTTCAACAAGCAACCTCATAAATAATGGAATCATTTGGACTACAATATAACCAATCCCCGCACGACTGATTAGCGAGAATCCCCGTTCCTGGCTGCCTACCATAATGAACAAGCCGCATAACGCTACAACGGATGCGTTTTATAATAATATGACGTTGAAATTTATCGATATTATTGGTGTAAAACAAAAAAATCATCTAATAGGGCGGATTCTCTTTATTTCGCATAATTATTATTATACTAATCTAAAGTTTTTATATTTACATTTTTTTCCTTTTATCTCATAATTTTAATTGGGGAAAGGGAGGGGAAAAATGGTTTAAATCAAAGTAACACCTGAAGTACTAGAAGACGTCGCTAATCGTGCAAATAATACCAGAATCGCATTAGAATCTATACATAATAATCTATGTAATGAAATAGATCGTTTATGTTTTCAATGGATTGGTGCCTCTAATCAACAATTCGTTCAAATTTTCAACGATGCGAGACCAAAAGCTTTTACATCTATCAATTCGATTATAAAAGTGGCAGAGGATTTGAAACGAATTGCCGAAAAATTCCGTACCGCAGATGCTTCATATGACGAAAATCTTGAAGAAGGAGCAATGTGTGGTCCGTTAAATAGTGAGAAAAATGATGGATCTTTACGTGATAAAGTTTGGCATGGCCTCAAAGAAACTTATGAGGATTTTAGTAAAGTAAAAAATTCCGATGAGTCTTTATATGATAAATTTAAACATGGTATCGATACAGCTTATAAAGATGTGAATAAAATAAAAGACACTATAGATGATGAAATCGAATCTGCTTTTGAAAAAGCTGGATTAGGTGTCCCCTATCACTTAAAAAAGGGAATGGGCGACGCTATAGTTGATGAATTATTAGGACTTGCAGATGCAGTTATCCATCCAATTGACACATTTAATAACAAGATTGAAGCCGTTTCTCACCCAGTCGAGACGTTCAATGCGATAAAACAAACAATTTCTGATTCTTGGAATCGTGATGTTACTAATGGTGACTCGTATAGTGGTGCAGAATGGTATGGAAGCGCGGCTGGTCATACTATATTGGCTGTTGGACAACTATTCGTAGGAACAAAAGGCGTGGATAAAATTGCAATGTTGAACCCTGGCACAAAATTAGCTGAGATTTCACGAACTGCTAATCAAAGCTTGCAAGACGCTGCATCCTTATTCAATCGTAACCACAATGAGTTTGCTTTAGCTGGTGGAAATAATATACGCTCTGTATTTGATACACCTGATTTTAGACAAGCTGAAGAAAAGCTATCGACCCATCAGTTTGCTAAAGGAGAAAATACCACTACTGTGAAACCCGGTGATAGCAGTTCACTTACTCCAGGAGGCGGACTAGCTGCACATGAAGCTAGAGGTGGGCATTTACTTGAACGACATGTAGGAAAAACGGATGAAGAACTATTACAAAGAATACAAAGTGATCCTAGAATAGCAGGTGCATCTACTTTTACTGATAGGGCATCAGCTGAAAAAATAGTGGCTACCGTCTTGAATAACCCTCGTAATCAAGCACGCATTCAAAGTTGGTTAAATAATCCAAGAGACAATAATTTAATGTTACGTTATCATGGTACTGAAATAATTGGACGAGGTGTAATAAGAGGTTCTATAACAGTTGAAGATATGTCAAATGCAAAAATTGTACTTAAGAAGGATAGAAATGGAAGTTTTATTTTAACTGGATATCCATCTTGATAATAGGAGGAAGATTATGTTATTAGAAGACAATTTCGATAATCTCGAAGATGATGAGGTATTTCAATTTCTAGCAGGTACTTTTCACCAAGATACTTTCTATGAAGAAGCGCTCCAAGAATTACTAGAAGAGGTATCAAAAGAGTATTTGCAAGATGCTGCTATTTTTCTAACTGAATTTATTCAAAGCGATTATAGTAATACAGAAAAAAATGAATACATACGGTATTCTGCAGATGGAATATATTTTGATGGGTTAGAAGTAACACCATTAGAATGGCTGGAACAAACAGTTAAAACGATAAAACAAGCATTAAAAAATAATTAGTAAAAATTGACCGCCCGTAATAGGCGGTCTTTTGTTCATATTACTTCACATACACATAGGCTTCATTTGCTGTTACATAGTATGTTTTCCCTTTGCTATTGTGTACTTTAAATTGTAGGGATCCATTGACGTTTATTTTTGTATCAATTGTGAAACCTAATCCTGCATCTACAGAACCCGCAACATCTTTATCCTGCCAAGATGGAGCATCGTAGAATCGTAGATTGTTAACCTTTGAAACAACACGCTTCCCTACAATAGAAGAATCCACTGTGCTTTTCTTACTAAATTTCACATAAGATGGATCATTTTTAATCCATTGCTCACCGCCAAAATTTAACCAACCATCCTTTTCAGCCCATACAACATAAGCTTCTGGTTTGTTTAACTGACGAACCTTAGAATAGCTTGTACCAGGTCCTTTACGTAAGTTAACATTGTAACCTTCAATATACGCGATTCCGTCTGTTACAACTGTTGGAACTTCTGCTGGTTTAGATGGCTTTTCAGGTACAGAAATATCCACATTAGAATTATTGTATGCTCGTTGTACGTCTGCTCTAAATTGAGCTTCTGAAACGCCATGAGACTTTAAGTAATTAAGTGGATCTTCATGACCTGTACCACCCAGATATTTCGTCACATCGTAGTGAGTCCATAATCCTTTTTCTACTGACAATCCACGATCACAAAGGATTTTAGCCAATAACTTAACATATTTATCATAGCTGCGTTTAAATTTCTCATAATCGCTTGTTTCGCATAATTCTACATGAACAAATCGTTTATTAGCAGCAGGGCCACCGCCGTAAGCAATATACTTTGTATCCGCAATCTGATAGGAAGAAACTTGTTTAACTCCCCCTCATGGTAATCCCAAATTTAGTCTTGAAATTCTCTAAAACTCATTGTATTATATTTTTGTATTTTCTCAGTTCCCAAGCCGAGGAAACATCATCACTTCTGAAAAGAACCCGAACTCTATCGGGTTCTTTTTGTAAATTTAAAACCATCCATTGTTTTGTTTAAATAGGTTAATCTATCAATTATATTAAATCAATTAATTCGACTATTACATATTAAAGTTTAATACGTATACTATAGTAGATTGCTAGAAAGGAGGCGTAACCATGGATAGTTGCGTTGTGTTTGTAAATGGACAACCTTTTTTAGTTCTCTCAGTAGCTGGTATTGAAATTGCTAGATTGGAGATTTCTCTTCAAGTAGCATTAGCTCTTAGAGTACTTGGAATACCAATCTGCGATTAATTACCAAATCTAAAAAAGAGGGCATTAGCTCTCTTTTTTATTTCTCCTTTATCTTTCCTTAACAACAAACAAGACGCCACCCAGATTGCGGTAGCGCCTACGATAATTCCTATACACTTAATCAAAATCATATTTCCTCACATTATTTATTTCTTTGCTTCCATACCCCATTCTCTTTACGATAAGTATTCTTG
>NZ_WIPE01000060.1:23728-26125 GCF_009760835.1 Bacillus sp. EE-W1
GTCAGCTGTATTACCAGGAATGCTATATTTCTTATTCTTTTTCTTAGCCTTCTTCTTCAGCCTTTTCTCTTCTTGAATAGCTTGCAGATCCGCCTTCCATTGTTTCAACAAATCCTTTTCACGCCGCATCGAATTAGTACCCCTTGGATTAAAATGTGAACCAACTAATTAGATTCTACCTATTTATATAGATATCCTTTAACCCAAATGTCCATTTTGTTCAATAAAAAAAGAACACTATAAAGTGCCCTAAGCTTCTGAGTATTAAATATACGACAATGCCCAGCCCGTTCTAATAGCGCAACATAAAAGAGCTTTATAGCGGAATATATATAGCTCTCGGAAAAGGAATAAGTTGGTTGGCATTGACTCGATATTGTATGTTTGGGAATTCCTTATGTGCAATAAAAAAAAGAGCCCTAAAAGGTGCTCGTCCGATACGATTATAAAGAATGAATACGTCGTGTTCAGTTATTAGTATATGCTTGTCTCATTCAAAGTTTTACTGGTTTAATGTGTAATTTCTATCTAACAAAGAAAAAAGCACCCGTTATGGATGCTTTTTTTGTATTTAATCCTTCTTCTCCTTTACCACCAAAGAGAATACATTGTCCAAATTAACCATACGATCTCCAAATCTGAAGAATCTAGCTTCTCTTGCTTGTATAGAATTTTCTATAGCAGCAACTGTTACTGTCTTTTTATGCTCAATTTCAAATTCGTGTTGTTTACCATCGACTGCTTCTATACTTATTATAAATTTTTTCATTTACTTATCCCCCGCCTCTCCCAATCTATCTATTCGACAGAAAAGAAGAATATCCTACAAAACAAAAAGCCATCACCGAAAGGTGACAGCTCCTAAAGGGGAAGAGAGAAAACAAATGGCAAAGTTTCTCTTAGATCAAGGCTGAGTACTCGCAACCTTCTCCAAGCCACCGCATCATGTAATTTTTTAGCTCTTATTAACTACGCACTTTACGTTCGGTGACTGGGAGAAGACTAAGAATAGTCCTCCCTATGAGAATTTGTCGTCTTGGTCAATACATCGGTTGTCGCTGACCTTAGCTGACCGTTTCCAAATTATAAAGGATTTATATCAAGACGTATGTGTTTCTTCCGACGCCTTGTTTGAACCAATACACTAGGGGGACGGAAGGGGAATATTTCCGCTGTATTGGCTCAAACAAAGAGTGGAACTCTTTGCCCTCGTTTTGGTCATTAATAAGAGTCGTGAATAATTACTAATGCACGAGATCACGTATACTGTTTTAGACTTTTAGAATGCAAGTGTCACTCAATCATGAGCAACCACCCCCATTCCATTTTCAAGACCGACATACTAGAGAGTAATAGACTTATATTTATTATCAACCCAGAGGACGCGTTCCGAACTAATTGATAAATACAAATTAGAAACAGCATGACGAATGCGAGTTATCTCACACCCGCCACCCTGGAATATGTCATTATTAATCATTTAAGGGAATCTTACCACCCTTATGGCGAGATTCTTACCGCCCATGCCCGCCCTGCCGCGGTATACTTTAAGGTGTACTAATCCTCTTCGATATGCGGTTGTCAAAGGGCTTGTACATATAATTTACCGTTATTTTCATTTGCAAAAACTCCCCAAAAAATATGCTATTTCTCTGCTTTTTCTCTGCCATTTTCAAATGATTCCTAATGTAGTAGCGATCAGTTTAATTGCACTCTTCTTCTCATAAAAGTATGAGTTTTTCATCATCAATTCGTTTTGTACGAATGAATCTTTAACTGGTTTGTTGTCTAAGAACTTCATAGTGATGATGTTTCTTTCATCCTCATCTAAGATATGTTCTAAAGTCTTCTCTATTTGGTTCACCTTTAATTCGCTTACTCTTCTTGAATTTCGTATCTCTGGAAACAGACTGATCCCTTCTTGTTCCACTTCATTATTGAATCGCATCTTTAATGCACGGTATTCCTTTAAGATGCTGACTACTTCCTTTTGCACTTTCTTGTCATCGATTGCTGGTAATAAAGTTAATTGTTCCATGAAGGAATCCCCCTATTTCGAATTTTGGTTTTTATATTCACATCAGGTACGTGAAATTTTACTATCTCTTTGTTGAATAAGAGAAACATGCATAGCGAGTATCCCCATCATCCCCCCTGCATAGTTCCGTTATCCATTAAGCATTTAATAATTTACGTTTCTTCTTTGCCATCTTCTCTTTTGCTACTTCAATGTTATTTGCTACCTTCTTATGGTCCTGATCAAATTGAATCATGCCGTCAAACATAACTGGAGTTACTGCTTCGTCTACATATTGTAAGTAATCCACTGGCGCTCGTTCCGTCTGTTCTACTAAGTACCCATAAATATCAAAATCCGCCCTCGGTATAGACTTCTTG
>NZ_WIPE01000060.1:26216-28399 GCF_009760835.1 Bacillus sp. EE-W1
CCACCTTTACAGGAGTCGGACGCTTGTTTATAAGCCCCACTCCCCCTCTTTGATACATTTCATTCGCTAGATTGATAAGCTTTTCAAAAGCTATACCACGGTTTCCTTGTCCCATTGTTATCCCTCACTTTCTACTTTAATTGAATATGCAATATTTCATATTTTTTTATTATAATATTCCTTTATTAATCATCACTTTCTATCAAACTATTAATATTCATTGATAAATCAACATTTGTAATTTAATTCCTGATGTTTAATCCTGTTGAAAACCACTTAATTTATATATTAAAATAATTGTATTGGAACTTCTTGTTCTACACATCTATACGTATTTTATGTATTATATAGCAGAAGAGTAAGGTAAGAGTTACTCTTTGCCATTTTAGGAAAGGTCCTGTTGGAGACAACGGGGCCTTTTTTCGTAAAAGGATTATTTTGTTTGAATTCTCATAAAACACTTTTTAAATTCCTCAACATTGGAAATAGCTATATAATAAAAAAGATTAAATGTTAGGAGTGCTATAAATGTCTGATATGATTAAACTCTGTATTGTAATAGCCGTTGCCCTATTTTTAACGTTTTCGATAATATCAGAGTTTAAGAAACCTCAAAAAGATATGTTTTGGTTCTCAATTGACGTAATGTTTCTCCTTGCAGCTTTTTTACTAATAAAAGACTATATCGTCAAACATTTAACTTAATCGACTGAATAAAACCCAATATTCCGTCAATAATATAGATAGGCGATGGCCAGAACTCATTTAATGAAGTCCCTAACCTTTCTCCTTTCCCCCTGTTGAAGAACCAGTCAAGCAGTTAGTTTTTGCTAGCTGCTCTTTTATTTATGAAAAAATATAAAATTCTTTATAATGATTCTTCTTTATTTCTCAATATAAAGAGCCTTGGATTTCTTTTAACAATCTTGTAGTATATGAACAAAGAGTAAGGTAAGAGTTACTCTTTGCCATTTTAGGAAGGTCCTGCTGGAGACAACAGGGCCTTTTTACATATAGAGATAGTTTTGTTTAATTCTTCACCATTAATCGCAAAAACATCTTATAATCGTTATATAATAAATTAATTAATGGATTAGGAGTAGATCAAATGCCAGTTACACTAGAACTTATTCTTTTCATTCTTCTAGCAATTTGTGCTATTGGCTATTTAGTAAAAGAATTTCAAAAAACTAGAAAAAGAACACTTGGAATTTTCCTAGAATTCTTGGTTCTTTTCTGGTCAATATGGAGAATATCGACTATCATAATCTGATTTATAAAACATGAAATCCTTCGAATAAAAATCAATATTATGTCCATAATGTTGATAGGCTGTATGCCAAAATCCATTTAGTTTTCTCTGTATCTCCTTGTATTGAGCAGTTAGCTTTTGCTAGTTTTGCTAGCTGCTCTTTGTTTGTAAAAAAGCACTCAATTGACAAGAAACACATATAATATTCTGTGTTCCTTTCTATATGAAATAAGTTAGTCTTTACAAACGGATGATCTCGTCACGAGAGCACTTTATTAAGTGCTCTTTTCGTATTTCAAATACATACAAAATGAAATTTTTACCATTAAGATAATTATTAAATATTTTACGCTCATACATTATAATGGAATAGTTATTGTATATTGGCAGTAAGAGGAGCGACCTGATTAAGGGCTTCTCTTTTTTTATAAAATAGGATTATTGCAATCTCCCTCTGTATATCTTCTTGATCTGCGTTTCAGTGAATCCCTTTTACACAGCGAACAATTCAGGGAACTGGCTTAAACACATGTCAATAATTGTGTCATCTGTAGTTCTATTGAACTACCCCCACTTTCACTTCGTTTAGAAGAGGGGGATTCCTAAGTAAAGAGTTCTATCGAACTCTAATTGATTAGGCTAACCCCGCAGCCCCTGCGGTTAGAAGTCTTATTGCTTCATTCTTTAGATTGATACTTGCGTTAATATCCCTATCATGGTGTGTACGACAAGAAGGACAGTCCCATTTACGTAGGTTTAGATTTTTAACGTCTTTGTTTTGATATCCACAACAAGAACATAATTGGCTTGAAGCAAATGTTTTCGATACGACAATGACTTGTTTGCCATACCATTTTGCTTTATATTCCAACATGGTTCGAAACTGTGACCAAGATACTTCACTAATTGCTTTTGCTAACTTACGATTTTT
>NZ_WIPE01000060.1:28501-36210 GCF_009760835.1 Bacillus sp. EE-W1
TCTAGCTACTTTTACTCGTTGTTTATTCCAACGAGATGATCCTTTCATTCTTCTAGAAAGAACACGCTGTGCTTTCACCAACTTATCTTCTAATGATCGGAAAAACTTCGGATTTTCATAGGGTGTTCCATCTGACAAAATGGCGAAATCTTTTAGTCCTACATCTATCCCAATGTAAGAATGTGTTTTCGGAAGTTCTTGTACTTCTGTTTCAACTAATAGTGACACAAAATATCTACCAGAAGGGTTTCGTCTAACTGTAGCATTTACAATACGTCCCGTTATTTCACGACTTTTGGCAAATCGAACAAGACCTAGTTTTGGCAATTTTATTTTGTTCCCTACAATGGCAATGTTTTTATTTGTTTGTTTTGTGATATAAGATTGTACGTTATTCTTCTTGGATTTGAAACGCGGGGCACTATTTTGTTTTTTGAAAAATCGTGTATACGCATCCGCAAGGTTGCGAACAGACGACTGAATCGCAATACTATCCACTTCTTTTAGCCAAACAAACTCTTTCTTCATGGCAGGAAGTTTGGCAGAGCATGTACCATATGTTAAACCTTTGCCAGTTTCTTTATATGCGTGATTCCATAGGGATAGGAAATGATTGAATACAAAGCGAGAACAACCTATCGTTTTATTAATTAGAACCGCTTGTGCTTTATTTGGATAGATACGAAATTTATATGCTTTATTGATCATCATTCGTTTCACCTCCATTTCGATATGTGTCTATTATACGACAAACATATATTCGATAGGTAGTGAAGTAACAGTTTATGTATGTCGAACAATTAAGATGGCTTCCTGCCATTCCTTGTCCGAAGCCAATTCATCTCCCACCTACTCACTTCGCGTTCCTTGAGGAAGGAGTCTTCTTGGCTAAAATGATAAAGAAGTACTTAACTTCACCCATGTAATCGTTGTGTAGGTAATAACTCCTAATCTCGTAATGGCAGCCATTAGCTTCCAAGACTTCATACAGCTTGATCTTTGTTTCATCTATATCAAATATCGATAACTGCCCTTCGTTTTCTCTTACATTCTGAAACTGTAATTTTTGTTCTTCATCTAATTCAAATTTCACATTTGCTTCTACAACCATCATTCATCCCCCTCAGCTATGAAAATAGCGTTTTTGTTTAAGATAATAGCTCTAGATTAATTGGACATATTTACCGATTTATTCACCACTAAATCCATGTTAAAATCTCTTGTGAGTACGACATAGCTCAATTTTATGAAGCCCAGTAACATTTTCTGCGGGGCTTCTTTTTTTCAACAAGCCCTTAGTTAACTGTGCTGACTACCTTGATTTACAAAATCACTATTTTAATACATTTATGAAACATTCACGTGCTATCTTCATTATGCCCTTAATATTATATATACTTAATATACGAATATATGTTATAATTCCTTTGTGAAACATCATGTGTTTCAAATACAACATTTTCTTGATGACCTCTTATCTTTCCGTAAGAGGTCTTTTTTTCAAATAACTATTTTGTTTAAATTTACCTTAATTCACATTAAGTTTTCTTAACATTCTAATTAATGACTGTATAATATAATTAAACTATTTGTATGAGAGGTGATTATTATGAACTGGAAACAAAAATACAATCCAAAGTATCTCTTTTACCGCATGTATAGCTATATTTATAAAGCCCTTGATGATATATCATGGTCCTTAAAATAATTGAGATTGTTATGAGTACACATTTGCTGTGTGCTCTTTCCACAGTTCCAAAAACGATCCTTAACTTTGTTTTACATGTCATAGCGCTATGCCTCCTAATCCAAATTCATGATTTCCTCTAAAGTTCTATCCGAAATATAAGTATTAATGATTTGTATCCTTTCGTATTTCTTTTTAGCCATTTCTATAGCCTCGCTCTCGGACTTCGCCTCAAACCAACGAAGCTTCCACTTTTCGTCTTTGTCGTAAAACTCTACTGAATACGTCATAACGCTATTACGCTTCAAAAATTTGTCCACGGTACTTGTTGCTGTGTAATTGAAACTTCTCACAACATCCTCTAGTGTTAGTTGTTTCATGCCCCCAGCCCCATCGGACGCGATTTAATGATATTTTTATCTGCCTGATCCATAATCAAAGCGGTAATTTCTAATTGATGTCTTCCCAACTCTTTTGCAATTTCAAGGATTCCTTTGCCTTCCTTCCACATTTCTTGCAATCGAATCACTTCGATTTCATCAAATACCAGGTCCCACTCTTCTAAAGCGATATACAAGTTACGACGCGATTTCTTCATGTACTTCCTCTGCTGCAACGCCATCATATAATTTTCCTTTTCCAAATCCGTTCCAAGTCTTGGCATCCCAATTCCCCTCCAGTTGCAATTGATGAATCTCTCTTAACTCCGCCATAACAGCATGACGCTTTCTATCCACTTCTTCAGGACTGCGATTCCCCGCTTCGCAAATACATGGTCCAAACTGATACATACCCATTCCAATGCTGTTATGAATTACTCCCGTCCCGTTACACGCACACATCTCAAATCCCCCTTTTAAAATGGCAATGCTTTTCTTCTGTAATTCTTTGTATCTTTGAAAACTAGCGCCCTGAATTTATTGAAGATACGTGATACAATCCGTTCATCGTATGCGCCCTCTAAACGCTCTCCTGTAAGGTTTGTCGTAAAGATGTGGATTTACCTTACCTTCCATCGAAAACATCGAATAATACCCTGTTAATGAAGTTTGTTGCTTTTGTATTGGCATCTAATGCGCCTAATTCTGCTCCCAAATCATCGACTATCAATACTTCTGCTCTTACTAAACTTCGTATAATTGCATCCTCAGTTAATGTAGAATCTTTATTGAATGTACTTTTAACCTTCCATAGCAATTCACCAACTGTGACGATGACAAATGACTTACCTGCTCCAGCAAGCTGGTCCGCTATAGCGTAAGCAAGATGTGTTTTCCCCGCTCCGCAATTCCCGGCCATAATCGTGTTAAACACTTTCCCGTTGAGATAATCAGTTGCGATTACCTTTGAGAGTTCAAGGTTCTTTGCTCCTTCATCGCTAGTAGGTTGGTAATTATCAAAATTAGCTTTCTTGATGTTGCTATCAGCGATCATACTTTGTTGGGGGAACATGAATTTCTTCTCATTCGCCTTATCTGCATCGTATTTCGCTTGTTCCTGTTGCTGAAGCTTCCTACTATCGTTTTCAAGGAAACAGCGAGGGCAAACAACTTGTCCACCGAACTTCATCTTATTCATGCCATGCGTATCACACACATCAGAATCCATAGTCATATTCACCTTTTTGGCTATATCGGTTGGTATTGCTGCCGCTGCTCTCTGCATTGTTTTTCGCTCCTTTTTTAGAATTCATTTGGATTGTTAACTGGTCGAACTTTTCACGTAGCTTTTTAGGAGATAAAATGTTTCCTTGCCAGAATGGATCAGCTTGGCACCAATCAATAACATCCTTAATCTCTTGTAATTCACGGTTATCCTTTTCGCGCATTAATCTAAAGTCGTTAGCCCAAGAATCGAAGTTAGGTTCTTTTTGTTTAGGCTTATTCCCCTTAATTTTTTCAAATAGATAATTAGCCCCGTTGGTGTCGCAGGTTTCAAACTTGTGACGGGAATGCTTTTCTTTCTTCTTTTTATCTTTTTCTTTATCTATATCTAATTCTTTATCTTCTTCTATATCTGTTGCGTCACGTGACGTCACGCCAGCGTCACTTTCTTCACCCTTATCTTCCAGTGCTAATTGCTGTTGTTTCTTGCGTTCGCGGTACTTTTTGTTTCGTTCTGCATTCAATTGTTTTACGCATTCTAATCCATCAATGTTCTGATGCTTCTCCCAGTTCGAGATGCATATGTACTGATCATCTGTTACATCAATCATTCCGAACTGTTTAAATGTTTGTAGTGCCAGTCTTACAGTTGCTATCGGTCTATTAAAAAGTGTAGAAAGCATTTCTTCTGTAAAAGGAATGTTTTCACTCAAGAAAATGTAACCATTGGCATTCGTTCTACCTGCTTAAGACAACAATTTAATCCAAATAATTAGTAGTGTGTCTGCCTCTGGTAAGCTTTCAATCAACCGAATCTTTTCATCTTCAAACATACTAGATGAAGTAAAAGCGTACGAAGAAAGTTTTAAAAAATAACATTTGAACAAGTTTTCAATACGGATAGCATTAAAATTAAGATGATTTTAGTTGGAGGGAAGCACTCAAAAGAGTGCTTTTAGTTTGTTCTCAGACATAAATAAAATTAGGGGTGATGTGTGTGAAGAAGAGATTTATGGGGATATTATTGGCTGCTATATGTCTTATATTCACAGGTTGTTCAGCGAATATGAAATATGTAGAACATGAAACTAAGGAAAAATTAGAAGATAGTCCGTTAGGCCCATATATTGAAAAAGTCGATTATAAAGCTGATAAAAAGGAAGACGATACCACGCCAGTAAACATCCAAATACATGTAGATGAAAGATTCTCCGACTTATCAACTATGGAAAAATATGAAGTTTTGAACAATACATTTGAAAAGATAATGGGATCTTTTAATTCTGTTTCTTGCGGTGAAAATAATTCATGCCGTTACCAGAAACTCAAAGTATTCTATGACGACGATATATATGTTATGGACATTTTTGACGACATACTTATTATTAATGATTTTGAAAAGTATACAAAAAGCGATTATAAGTCAGATATGAATACAGAAAGAGAAAAGAAAGAAAGAGAGTACGCTAATAAGGATAATACGCTTAATTCAAATAATACATCGCAAAATAACGGACAATATGCAAGTAACGGAATAAGCTATACGGTCATATTTGACTTTATGAAACAACAATATAACATCCTAACAAATAACGATGAAAACTACATACCTGAAGTCCATGATCCTCAGGTTGCTGAAATAGCTGCTAAACGTTTCGGAATTACAGCTAAAGAAGCTGGATACATTTACGAGAAAGTACAGATGGATACTTTTAATTAAAATATAGATTTTGTTCACTTTTACGATACATTTATGAAACATTCGTATGTTACGTTATAAAAGTCCTTTTTTTGAATCATTTTCATTCTGTCAAAAAGCCCTAGTCCCCTCTAGGGCTTTTTACGTTTAAATAAAGAAATGTACCGTATTTCTCAATGCACAACATTACTTAACATGGTAAAATAATATTTGGATGGGAGTCCAATACATATTATTAAAATTAAAGTGGTTCAAGTCGGAGAAAGGCACCTTAGGGTGTCTTTTCTTTATGGAAAAATCCCTACACAAAGTGCAGGGATTTTTATGCTACGAATATATAAAACTGATTATTTAATATATAACGAAGTGCGCCACGTATCTCTTGGATAATTTATTGAAGTCTTTTGATATTCAAAAGTCCCTTCTTGATGATTTGATGCGTCCCATTTATATTCCCAACCTACAATAGGATTACCACCAATTATTTGTGAACTAATACTTTTCACATCAAATCCATTCATTTTGGCAAAAGGAAACTGGCCATATCCTATTTCTTTTGTGTAAACATATAAGTAACTCCCCCCATGATCTTTAGTTGTACTAAAACTATTAGGAGTAATGTATTCAACTCCACCCAATTGTGATTCCACTTTTACTACACTTAAAGAAGTTAGAGGTGCTGCTGGTCCTGCTGATGCCTCCGATGCCATTCCTAATCCAACTACCGCTGCAATCGCTAATGATGATATCCCTAATGTAACTTTTTTAAACATATAAACATCCCCTTGTTTTTTAATAAGTACAAGTTTGATATTAGCAGGATTTTATAAGAATATTCTTTATTTTGGAAACGTTAACAAATTCTACTTTTTTCAATATGCAATTTAGCATATTGATTGACATACAAAATAATCCATCCACTACTTTCAATATAAAAACTATTTTCAAATTTAATACTATTAACTCACTAAATTCTCATTAAAAGACTGGTCGTCTATACAATAGTTTAGTAAAATATAGGTATCTTTTAAGAAGGAAAAGCTAATATAGATCGACTAAATAATGTAAAGAAAATGTTTTATTGTATAAAAAAAGCTCCATTTCTGGAGCCCTCAAAAAATAATATAAGTAAATGAATTAAAACAAATAACAGACAATCAAACTATATAGATAAAACATAAATAAATCTATATATACAATATTACATATAAAACCCTATTTATTGAAGCTATAATAATCTTACTCGATGATTGTTATATTTTGTTATGGTTTTTAAGTAATAAAATACCTTCTTAACACCCATTGTACAAGGAAAAGAAGACATCGATTAAGATGTCTTCTTTTCTTATATGATAACAACACAATAAAATTAAGCTGGTTCAAGTCGGAGGAAGGCACTTTGGGGTGTCTTTTCTTTATGGAAAAGGCACACCTATTTCCCTAGGTGTGATAAATGGTAACCCTTATTACCATTTATTTAAATATCTCTAAGTTAATATTATACAATTCCAATATATTCAAATTGTATTTTAATTATATAAGTAGTGCAAAAGAAGTTAGGCTTTGTTATCATGTTCTACGAATTAAAATTATTTAAAGGAGGTTTTTTTGTGTTTGGTATATTAAAAAAACAATGTCGATTCAATAAAATGTCGGCAATATCGTTAGGGATTTTTGTGTTTTATATGATTTTAAAGCAACTTATCGCACTAGTTTATTTCATTAGTGATGAAGAGTTCGGTGGGATTAGCTTTTCGTTTGATGCAATTGATTTGTTAATTGTTCTAATAATTTATTTTTATTATCGTAGATCTAAAGAGCCCTTTACAAATCAAAATAATTTTACGATGAGTTTGCAAAAGAGCTTACTTTTAGGTCTAGTACTAACTGTAGTATGTAAATTTCTACCGCTGTTACTAGCAGACGTTATAAGTTTTCAATCATCTAATCAAGTTGAAGTAGAAAGCCAAGTAACATTACCCATTTTAGTTTTCGCATTTTCTATTGCTCTGGTAGCACCCATTGGAGAAGAAATTGTCTATCGTGGTGTTATACAGCATGGAATTTTTAAAAATTCCTGGTTAGGTGTACTTGTTTCTTCAGCTATTTTTGCGGGTTTGCATGTTAGCCTTCTTTCTTTGGAAACAATTCCATATTTCCTTCTGGGAATTGGTTTAGGTTGTACTTATAAGTTAACCGGTCGTTTATATGTGGGAATTATAATGCACATGATTAGTAATTCGCTAGCAGTGATTGCTATTTACTATTTTTAATTAAAAGAATCTTATAGTATGATTCTTTTAATCCAGAGAATAAGAAGGAATATGTTAAATTCTCAAGTGAATATTAAGAAAATTAATTTGTTAATTTCTTAAACCCAAAACAAACCGGACGGTCCGGTTTGTTTTGGGTTTATTATTTTCACTATTAATTCTACATAAAAAGGCTTGTAGCTTAAGTTGGAGGAAGGTACCTTTTTGTGTCTTTTCTTTATTTTCAAAAGGACCTGCTCAATTCATTCTTCAAAACATAAGGTAAAGTGAACCCATTAAACGTATGGAATGAACCCTAGTTTTACCCTCTGATCTAAAAGAGGCACTATTATTATGGGATATGGTGGTAGTTGCGGCGAAGGCTGCGGTTTCGCTGGAGGATTTGCTTTATTAGTTGTATTATTTATTTTATTAATCATAGTTGGAGCTAGCTGCTTCTGCTAAAC